>DASXPQ010000104.1:0-13189 GCA_036493575.1 Pirellulales bacterium | reverse complement strand
TGCGGCGCCCATCGACATTGTGTTTGATACGCTTGTGAGCGATCAGGGTGGGCCGCTGGGAGATATGAAGCTGACGTTGGAAGCGTGGCCGGGCGGACGTTGGTATCGGGATTTGGGGAACAATACTGGGCATTTATGGGGCCATGTGCAGGTGATCAAGCCGCCGAAATTGTTGGAGATTATCGGGCCGATGTTCATGTCGTACCCGGTGGCTTCGTTTCTACAGTACCGGTTGACGGAAGAAGGAGGCGGCACGAAGCTGACGCTGACGCACCAGGCGTTTGGAATGATTCCGCCGGAGCACTTGGAAGGGGTTAATAAGGGTTGGGGCGAGATTTCAGATTCGATCAAGGCGAAAGCGGAAGCGAAGCAGGGTAAATAATCGCGTCGATGTTTTGCTCAAAAAACAAGCAGCTGGAATGATCGTCAGATTGTCTAATTAAGGAGGCTGGAATGAAAACGGTTGATTTTATTCGCAAAGGATTGGAAGGGAGCGCCAAGGCGGCGCTGTTGATGATTGACGACATGAAGGATGCGCCGCTGACGTTTCCGACGCCGAAAGGGGGCAACCATCCGCTGTGGGTGATGGGGCATATGGCGGTGGTGGAAGGACAAGTGATTCAGACCATCATGCTGGGCAAGCCGAATCCGGTGGCGCACTGGAATGAACTATTTGGGATGAAGAGCGAGCCGACGGCGGATGCGAGCCGGTACCCGAAGCTGGAAGAAATCCGCGAGAAGTTTCTGGAGTTGCGCGCGGAGACGATGAAAGTGCTTGATTCGCTGAGCGATGAGGATTTGGATCAGCCGAGTAAAGGATGTCCACCGGAGATGAAAGAGTTCCTGGGCACGTACGCGCCGTGTTTCTTGGTCATCATTTTCAATACGATGACGCACCGGGGGCAGGTGGCGGATGCGCGGCGGGCGGCGGGGCGGAAACCGCTGCGGATGTAAAGTTAGTGTGATGACTCTGCCGCTTTGCAAGGCGAATCGGGTATGATGAGGGGATGGTTGACGAGTTATCCAAACTTGCTGTGAGAATTAAAGTTGTTTCCGCCATTCTCGCAGGCGGTGCGCTTGGTTGGGGTGCAGTTCTATTATTGATGTTCTCGCCAAAAGCTGTCGGGTCACTTTTTTTCTTTCCAGGCTATGCCATAACAATCTGGTATTTCGTCCGCACATTCAGCCAGCCCAATTTCTATATCCGCGAACTAATGTGGGTCTTTTCGTTAATCATTCAAGGCTTATGGTGTTTGTTTGGACTTGCAATGATCGGCGATCTCTTCGGAATGTTTACCGAAACGTGGTGGGTATTTGCTACAGCCGCCTCGGCATGGGCTCTTTGGGCCGAAGCAACGTTGACACCATTGCCCGTGTCTATTCACCATAGCGGTGAAGATTCTGCACCTTCTAAAAATTCTCAGAATTAGACTGATACACTACCAAAGCATCGCGCCATTTGACCGTGGGATATCCAATTCGGTAGACTAAGCGCGAAAGTACCTACCCGACTCCGCCGACCACACCTACCTGTGGAGTCGTCAATTCGGTTGCCTGAAAGGAGTTTGCCATGCGCCACACACGCAAGGGGTTTACGTTGGTCGAGCTGTTGGTGGTGATTGCCATTATTGGAATTCTGATTGCGCTCTTGCTGCCTGCGATTCAATCGGCCCGCGAGGCTGCGCGCCGCAGCCAGTGCGAAAATAACTTGAAGCAGATGGGGCTGGCGGTGCAAACGCATTTGGATGCGTTGAAGCGATTTCCGATGGGGCGAAATCGATACGATCAGTACGCTGTTTCCTGGGCGTATTATGTGCTGCCCTATATGGAAGAAAGTGCTTTGTACAGCGCTTACATCAGTGCCGACCGCGATGACGATGCGGCCAACAGCCAAACGATGCGCACGCCGATGGCGATTTATGCTTGTCCGAGCCGGCGATCGGCGGCGGCGGATCGAAATTTCGATAACAACGATGCGCCACCCTTGGCGACTGCATTGCACTGTGGCTCGCTGGGCGATTACGCGGCCAATGCGGGATACGATTATATGACAGGGATGACGACGGGCCCAGATGCAACGGGCGCGGTGTACGTGTTGTTTGGGAATTACGATCCACGGAAAGCGGGGCCGATTTTCAGTGCCTCACGGATTGCGGTGCGCAACGTGATTGACGGTTTATCGAAAACGCTGGCGATTGGCGAACGATATCTGCCGCCGGTTCCGGCCGGCACGCCACAGGGGATGGAAGATTATCAACAAGGGGACACAGCGTTTATTTCAGGCGATCAACCGCGCACCATTTTTGCCGGGACGCAAGATGGATTATCCGATTCGCCGAACGATCCGGCACAGGGCAAATTTGGCAGCGCCCACGTGGGCGTGGTTCAATTTCTGTATCTGGACGGCCATGTTACGGCGATCGACGACACGATCGATAAGACAGAATTGATGGCGCTGAGCACCATTGCCGGCGGGGAAACGGCCCGACAGAATTGACGGTGGCAGTTTTTGTCGGCCGGTATGCCCAGCGGGGGCGGGAATCCCGGCGGATGCAAGCGTTTCTTTTCGCTTGTTGCCGAGCAATTTGACCGCCGCAGGTGGGGTTCGTTAGACTACTCGTAATGTGACCCACCTGAGGTTGACGCCACAAGTGCGGGAATGTGGCATCGCGAGTTTGTCTTGATTTAAAGGGGTTCGCCATGCGCCACACACGCCGGGGCTTTACGCTGGTCGAACTATTGGTGGTGATTACCATCATTGGCATTTTGATGTCGCTGTTGTTGCCGGCGGTACAGTCGGCGCGGGAGGCGGCGCGTCGGTGCCAGTGCGAAAATAATTTGAAGCAAATGGGGCTGGCGCTGTTGCTGCATTTGGATGCGAAGAAGGATTTTCCGATGGGGCGCAATCGGTCCGATCAGTACGCGGTTTCGTGGGCGTACTATTTGTTGCCGTTTATGGAAGAAAACACGATGTATCAGGCGTACGTGAGTTCTGAGCGCGCGGATGCCGAGGTTAACTCGCGGACGATGCGAACGCGGATGCCGCTGTTTACGTGCCCGAGTCGGCGCGCTGCGGCGTCGGACCGGAATTTTGACAACAACGACAATACGCCGTTGGTGATGCATGCTGCTTCGCTGGGCGATTATGCAGCGAATGCTGGATACGCTTATGACACCGGGATGGGGACGGCGCCGGATATCGAAGGGAATCCGGAGGTTCAATTCGGGGTGTATACTTCCGCCAAGGCGGGGCCGATTTTTAGTGGTTCGCGGATTTCGGATCGGAACATCAGCGATGGATTATCGAACACGTTGGCCATTGGCGAGCGATACATTCCGCCGGTCGCGGAGGGAACGCAACCGGGCATGGAAGATTACTCGCAGGGGGATACTGCGTTTATTTCCGGTGACCAGCCGCGGACGATTTTTGCCGGCACCGAGGCTGGATTTCCGATGGGCCCGAAGGATCCAAGCCTAGGGAAATTTGGCAGCTCGCACATGCAGGTGCATCACTTTGTGTTCCTGGACGGCCACGTGAACGCCGTCGCGGACACGATTTCTCTAAAAGAGTTGATGGCGCTGAGCACGATTGCCGGCGGCGAGACGGTAACGCAGCCGGATTGAGCGACGTCTCGAAGCGCTATAATCCATTTGCTGCTCGGCGGCGGCGGCCGCTGAGTAGGTAGAGATTAGCGCGAACTTCAAATAGCGGATCGGCTGTGGCTTCGATGCCGTCGACTTGGGGGCGGGGATCGAAAATAATCTTCCGCATTTCCGGTTCCTGGTCGTTTACTTGCTTCGTCAGCGTAACGGTGCCGAATTCAATTTGCTTGCGGTCGGGGGACCACTGGATGGTGGCGTCGTTGACTTCATCGCCCGACTCGGCCAGTTGCAGCATGATGCGGTACTTGATTGGGCCTTTGGCGATGCGCTGGGTGAATTCGTCGAATAAAAAGTTCGGTGATTTTTTGGCGGCATCTTCGGCTGAGAGATATTCGTTGCCGGCGTCTGGCAGAATGCGATAGCGGCCAAAACGGCTGGTTCCGTCAGGAGCGATGAATTTGAATGCTGAGACGGCAAAGAACGATTCGCGGGCGAAGCTGGTGGGAAGAGGCTTGGGGAGCTGGACGAATGCCATGGCTTTTGGATGCGACGTGAGATATTTTTCGATCGGCGTGGGATGCGGCACGTTGAGACCATTGGCGGCCAGGGCGTGATGAAATTCCAGGAATTCTTCGCCGGTGCGGACGGGAAAACCTTCTGCGGAATGAGCAACGATGTCGGTATGGACATGTTCGGCCAGTTGGAACCGGATGGCCATGCCGCGAGGGCTAGCGTGTTCATCGTTATCGGGAATGTTTGGTATGCCGGTAAAATCGGAGACGCGCACGATGACGTTCACCGGAGAACGCTGCACGTGGGGCGCGCGGGTGAGCTGTTTTGCTTCGTCGGAGGATGTAAACGTGCCCGAGCACATCAGGCCTTTGGCGTGCACAGGTCGGAAGCCGGGGTGTAGGCCGAAGACGTCATCGAAGGATTGGAGTAAATCTTTAGTGAGTTGATCGGCTGGGGCGGGTTTTTTTTGGACGGCAGTCGACATGGGATTCTCCTTCGCGAAATGAATTGGTTGATTACGAGAATTTGAACCTGCGTAACCTCGGGATTGCTATTGCCCCGATGACGATGGCGCCGCCTGCCAAGCTAAGTCGTTACTAAGCGATACTGATTTATTGGTCGGAAATGATTTCGGACAAGAACCAGGTGCGGCGTTCGGATTGATCGATCCAGACTTCAATCAGGCTGGTGGTGGCCACGTCTTCGTGCTCGTCGCAGACTTGATGAGCTTCGCGTAGTGATTTTGTGAGATGCTGGTTATCGGCACATAGTTCCGCGAGCATATCGAGCGGAGCGACAAATTCGGCGTTGTTGTCTTTGAGTTGCTGATGCTTGGCAATTTCGCCGATGGAGTGCAGCGTGGTGCCGCCAATTTTGCGGGCGCGCTCGGCAATGTCGTCGGTCATGGCAAAGATTTGGTCGGCGTGTTCATCGAGCAGCAAATGGTAATCGCGGAAATGCGGTCCACTCATGTGCCAGTGGAAGTTTTTTGTTTTAACGTACAGAGCGAAGACGTCGGCCAGCAGTCCGCGAAGGGAATCGCAGATTTCCGCAACGCCGCCGCGGCTGAGATCGGTGGGAGTTTCCAACGCGTGGTTTTTGCGGGACTTGGATGGGGTCGCGGTCGCCATGTTTTGATTCTCCTGATATTACGGGGAGTAGGGTGCTGCCTTCGGGCGATGCAATAAGTATGCCGTATCCTGGTTTATACGGTTAAGGGTAGGATTTCCTGCGATTCATTAAACTGGGGGTGGGTTTCGTTGGATGAAGCTGCTGCGCTGGTGCCAATACGGGTAAGCAAGCTGTGTGGCGCTGGCGGCATCGAGTTTGGCAACTTGCGGGGTGGATAAATTCCAGCCAACCGCGCCAAGATTTTGCTTGAGCTGCTCTTCGTTGCGGGCGCCGATGATGAGCGTGGCAACCGTGGGCCGTTGCAGGAGCCAATTGAGGGCAATTTGCGGAACGGTTTTGCCGGTTTCATCGGCGACTGCGACGAGGGCGTCGACGACGAGGAAAAGATATTCGTCGGGAACCTGTGGGCCGACATCGTTGACCTTTTTGTTTTGCAGGCGGCTGGTTTTTGGAAGGGGCTGACCGCGGCGGATTTTGCCGGTCAATCGTCCCCAACCGAGCGGGCTCCAAACGACGGCGCTGACTTTTTGGTCGATCCCCAGCGGCATCAATTCCCATTCGTAGTCGCGGCCGACGAGAGAGTAGTAGGCCTGATGGGCCACGTAGCGGGCCCAGCCGAATTTTTCGGAGACCGCCAGCGATTTCATCAAATGCCAGCCGGAGAAGTTGGAGCAGCCGACATAGCGGATTTTTCCGGCGCGCACCAAATTGTCGAGCGTGTTGACGGCTTCTTCGATGGGGGTGACGGCGTCGAAGCCGTGGAGTTGATACAAATCGATGTAGTCGGTGCCGAGGCGTTTCAGGCTGGCGTTCACGGCATTGGTGAGATGAAAGCGCGAGGAGCCCATATCGTTGGGCCGGGGGCCCATGGGGAAAGTACCTTTAGTGGAAATGAGGACCTTGTCGCGCCGGCCTTTGATGGCCTGGCCCAAGATTTCTTCGGCCATGCCGGAGGAATAGACGTCGGCAGAGTCGAACATGTTCAGGCCGGCCTCAAGGCAAATGTCGATGAGGCGGGTGGCTTCGGCGACGTCGGTGGAACCCCAGGCTTTGAACAACTCGCCACGTCCGCCGAAGGTGCCCGTGCCGAGGGTAAGAGCGGGAACTTTCAAGCCGGAGGCGCCAAGTTGACGGTATTCCATAACCTGCACCCTTGAAGAATTATCATTTTCAGACTGCGCGGTCCGCTGCGGACACTGCAATTTACAAGGTGACTATGATTTTGCCAATTTGCTGGTTTGATTCCAAGTAGCGGTGGGCTTCGACAATTTGATCGAAGGGAAACGTTTTGGCAATCACCGGTTTAAGCTTTCCGGACGCCAGACCGCCCACGACGAAGTCGATGCCGCGCTTGAGACGGGCTGGGTCGCCGGTGACCTCGAACAGTACATAACCGCGGATGGTGAGGCATTTTCCCAAGAGGTCGAACAAAGGGAGGGGCGTTGGCTCCGAACTGAGTGCACCGTATTGAAATAGAATTCCGTGCATGGCCATAGCGGCCACGAGCTTGGCAACCGTAGGGCCGCCGACGGGGTCGAATGCAACGCGGGCGCCTTTGCCGTCGGTCAGTCGTTTGACCTCGGCGACTAAGTCTTGCTCTTCGGTGGCGATGACGTGTGTTGCGCCGAGTTTGGTGAGCGATTCCCGTTTATTGCTCTTGCGGGTCAGCGCGATTGCTCGCGCGCCGACCAGGTTGGCAATTTGAATGGCTGCCAGTCCGACGCTGCTCGATGCGGCGGGAATCAATATTGCATCGCCGGTGGTCAGCTTGGCGATATCGATGATGGCGCCATAGGCGGTGAGGTACTGCATCCAAATGGCGGCAGCATCGGTCCACGATAGATTGGGCGGATGCTTGGCGACGGCCGTGGCCGGGACAATCACAAGATCGCCGTAAACGCCGTATTGATTTTGGGAAAACGATGGGATTGTGCTGACGGCGTCGCCGGGCTTGAACCCAGTGACGCCGGAGCCGACGGCGTCGATGGTGCCGGCGGCTTCGTAGCCCAAGCGCGCGGGAAACTTGGGGTCTTCCAGATACATGCCCATGCGGAACATCGATTCGGCGCGGTTCAGGCCTAGGGCTTTGACGGCAATGCGCACTTCGCTTGCGCCGGGTTCAGGGACATCGACCTTTTCGATTTTTAGAACTTCCGGGCCACCGGTTTGATGAAAACGGACAGCGCGTGCCATGGCAAATCTCCTCGTTAATGGAATCCGAACGGGGAATCGGATTTACCGATTGCCGCCGGAGATGAAAAACGATTCGCCGGTGATCCATTTAGAATCGGCGGAGGCCAGAAAGACCGCGGTGGGAGCGATGTCGTCGGGTTTGCCGATGCGGCCCAGCGGTGTTTCAGCCTCCCATTGCTTCTTAAAATCGCTTTCGTCAATGCCGGCAGCGCGGAAGCCTTCGGTGTCGATCATGCCGGGATTGATGGAGTTGACGCGGATTTTGCGTGGACCCAATTCTTTGGCGAGCGACTTGGTAATGGTGTCGACGGCGCCCTTGGTGGCGCTGTAAACCGAGCCGGTCGCTGGAGCGGCCGTGGATGCCACGGAACTGATGTTGATGACGCTGCCGCCGGCGGAGCCCATGAGCTTGACGGCTTCCTGGGTGGCGAGCAGCAGGCCGAGCACATTGAGATCGAACTGCTTGTGGAAGTGCTCTGGGGTGATTTGCTCCAGCGGTTGGAAATCGTAGATGCCTGCATTATTGACCAGGATGTCGAGACGATCGAAAGATTTTTTCGTCTCGGCGAACAGTTTTTTCACTTCATCGGGCTTGGCCAGGTTGGCTTGTACGGCAACCGCTTTACCGCCGCCACTGGTGATTTCCTTAACAACTTTTTCTGCGCCTTCTTTACTGGAACTGTAGTTGACGATGACCGTGGCGCCTTCGGCGGCCAATTGTTTGGCAATTTCTGCGCCGATGCCTTTGGATGCGCCGGTGACCACGGCGACTTTGCCAGATAGTTTTTTGGACATGATGAGGCCTCCTCCATTTGAGTGCTGAGCGAGAGAAACTCAAACCTGTAATTCCGCCCGATCAAATCCGCCTGGAAAATATCATTCGCTTTGTTAAGGGGGCTGGCAAGCCCTCACACTTCGTACACCATGCGGCCGTGGTGTTGGCTGCGCGAAATTTGTTCGGTGGCGTACAAACCAGCCAGGACGAATTCAACGCAGCTTGCGCGGACGGTGGGGTCGGCGGCGGCGTTGACCTCAAACGCCTTATCCCAGGCCGGCGGAACGCGTTTGAGCCGTTCCGCATAGTGGGACGAAGGGAGCATGTCGCCGACTTCGATTTTCACCCCCTCGGCGAAGATCTTGGACACTTCGTCCAGGCCGTGCTTGTCGACGTATTCCTCAAATACTTTTTTGATGGCGTCGGCCATGACGGCGTCGAGCACCTGGCGCTCGGTCATTTGATGGCTGCCCATCATGTCCAGTTCCAGCTTGCCGAGCGACGAGGCGTAAATGTGGCCCAGGTCGCTGATGCGCGGCACGGCCGGTTTTTCGCCGAGGCGGATGGAGCGCTGGCGGGCGCTGGCGACCATGGTGCGATAATTGGCAATGCTGAAGCGGGCGCTGACGCCGGAATTGTGATCGATGAATTTGCTGCGGCGGGCTGCGACGGTGATCTCCTCAATGATTTGCTTCATGAAGAAGGGAATGACGACGGGAAAATCGCCGTCCAAATTCAACGCCGATTCCTGCTCCATGATTTGGATGCCCAGGTCGCGCTCTTTGGGATAATGCGTGTGGATGACCGAGCCAATGCGGTCCTTAAGCTGTGGAATGACTTTGCCGCTGCGGTTGTACGTGGCTGGGTTGGCAGAGAACAAAATCAAAACATCGATGTCGAACCGCACGGGGTAGCCGCGGATTTGCACGTCGCGCTCTTCCAGAATATTGAACAGGCCGACTTGGACCAATTCGTCCAGCTCCGGCAATTCGTTGATGGCGAAAATGCCGCGGTGCATGCGGGGGATTAGTCCGAAGTGGAGGGCTTCTTCGGCGCTCATGCTGGTGCCGCCGGCGAGCTTGGCGGGATCGATTTCGCCGATGATATCAGCGAACTTGGTGCCGGGGGCGAGGCGTTCGGCATAGCGATCTTCGCGCCGCCACCAGCCGATGGGAACTTTTTCGTCAGAGTGCTCTGCGATAAATCGACGACAAACTGTGGTGATGGGATTTAGCGGATCGTCGTGGAGCGGTGCTTCGAGAATGTCGATGTAGGGGATTTCTTCGTCGAGGAAGCGGACGAGGAGGCGCATCAAGCGGCTTTTGGCCTGACCTTTTTCGCCCAGGAATAGCATGTCGTGCTTGGCCAATAGGGCGATGTTGATTTCTGGGATGACGGTGTTGTCATAGCCGACGATGCCAGGGAACAGCTCGTCGCCGCCGGCCAGCATACGTAAAAAGTTATCGTGAATTTCCTGCTTAACGGTTTTGGATTGCCAACCGCTGGCGCGGAGTTCTTTCAGCGTGCGCGGGCGGGAGGCGGATTTGTTCGGCTCGGATTTATTCGATGCAGGGGATATCGACATATTTGTAATGGCTCAAGGTCGTTTTGAACGTATCGAAGGTTTGGCAAATTGAGGATGGCATAAGAAGTCGCTTTTCAGATTATAGGGGCCGCGATCTGTTAAATCACGGGTCCCTCGTTCGGCCTATGGCTAGCGCCGCAGCATAGCGTGAGGTGGGGGGTGCTTTGAATTAGCGCTGAGATCGATGCAGCCATGAGCGCGGCTGCGAATTGTGATAGATGGTTGGCGACGTTATATTAGTAAACGATAAAGAATTTGTTTTGTTACAGAAACGCAGTGGCCTGGCCGGCCTGGCAGGGACTGGATTGTTCAAAGCGACTTCTGAGACGATGGTGATGGTCACAAGTTTCGTTCGGGCAGCCGGCCGATCCGCTAATGATTTACATTCATAAAGACTGGCTGCGGTGGGGGGCAATTACCGCTGCGGCCTCGATGATTGTAATTGCTTGCCCGTTTTGCTCCTTGTGGGCAGCGAGCATTGGCGACGTGTTTGTGATTGCGATGGAGAACCACAACTTTACGCAGCCTGCCAGCTACACATCGACTCAGGCGATTTACGGAAACACCAATGCTCCGTACCTCAACAGCCTGATTACTCCCAATAACCCCAATGCGGCCCAGACAGCGTGGGCTTCCAATTACACCAGTGTAGGATCGAGTGTACACCCGTCGGAGCCGAATTATATTTGGACTGAGGCGGGTACGAATTTCGGCATCACCAACGACAACACTCCGTTCGGTTCCGGGGGGACGGAGCAGAGCACAACCCAGCACCTGACCGGACTTTTGCAGACGGCGGGAATTAGCTGGAAATCGTATCAGGAAGATATTGATCTGAACACGTCGACTGGCGCGGTGTTGCCGCAGAGCCAGTGGACCGTTCCGCTGAGCAATATTAGCGGGACGATGCCCAGCGGCGCGACCGCAAATCCCTATAACGGCAGTCGACAATATAATTATGGGCCCAAACACAACCCGGCGGTGTACTTTACCGACACGAGCGGTGGGAACAACTCGACGACTTCCAACTCTCAGATATCGCACTATGCTCCACTGCAGCAGTTGCAAACGGATTTAACCAACAACAACGTGGCGCAGTTCAACTGGATTACGCCGGATATGTTCAACGATATGCATACGGCGCTGAGCAGTGGGTTTACGTATCACGGGAATCATCTGACGGGAGGCTCGGCACAGGTTGCGCAGGGCGACAATTTTCTGTCGATGGTGGTGCCGCAGATTGAGGCATCCCAAGCGTACCAAAACAATGGTTTGATTTTGATTTGGTTTGACGAGACCGAAGGGGGCGATACGTCGAACTTCACAATGCCATTCATTGCTATTTCGCCACTGGCCAAGGGAAATGCATATCAGAGCACGGTGAATTTTACCCACTCGTCCGACCTGCGAACGTTTCAGGAGATCTTCCAAGTCGCTGGCACTTCGGCCACAGGCTATCTCGGTGATGCCGCGAATGTGGCGGACGAATCTAGCCTGTTCCAGCCCGGCATGATTTCCAGTCTGCCGACTTTTTTGCCTGGCGATTTTAATCGCGATGGGCAAGTCGACTCGGCGGATATTGCGTCCATGCTGGAGGCGCTGGCCGACTTGTCCGGTTATCAAACCGCCAAAAAATTGACCGATGAGCAATTGGCACTGATTGATAATGTGGACGGCGATGGCAATTTCACGAATGCCGATTTGCAGTATCTACTCACGACGCTTAAAAGCGGCGGCGGTACTACTAATCCCGTAGCTGAGCCGGCCGCGGTTATTCTTTTGGCGCTTATGCTGCCAGCGATGATGCTAGCGGCATATCGACGCTGAGTGCGCCAAATTTGTTGATCGTGTCCGCGTGGGGATTGTAAGCCCTGGTTCCGGTGATAGATTGTGGAAACGAGTTGGTTAGCAATTTGACGCTGCGGGTGAGCAGCGAATTGCACGATATCTAAGGGGCGCGTCGAGCGAGAAACTGCAGGGACAAAAATTCGGCAGGCAGCAGAATCTGGGTACCGCCGCTGGACGCTGTGTTTGGTACCGTAAAATTTAACTGGGCCGGAAAGGAGCAATTTATGCTCCTCAGTCCGATTCGATCGGTCGTCCTGCGCTGCCAGTTTTTACGGAATATTCTACTTTCCGTCTTCCCTGTTCTAGCGGCGTTGTCAGTTGGCCCGAGTGCGCAAGGGGCACAATTAACGCTGGTGACCAGTGCATCACCCGGTTCGCCGCTGGTTATTTCTCCATCCAAGGCCCAGGCTCAATTATTAGTAAGCGCGGTCAATTCCACGGCGAGCGATCCGCCAGCCGAATTCATGACGGGTTGGCAATTTCGGCTGGTGATTATTCCCGACGCTGCTGCTTTCGGCAGTTTGCAATTCAATCTCGGCGCTAAACCAAGCCCATATGTGTTCGACAGCGTGAGCAACCTTGGGGCGCCTTCCGCCACGGTGAACGGAGTTTTTTCGGCGCTGGATACGGCCATTCCCACGAATATGGGCGTGCAAATCCCGACCTTTCCGGGCGCGAACTTGCAACTGATTTCGTTCACACCGTCGACCGATGCAATTGGTGATTTTGGCATTTATGCGGAAGGCTCATCGGATACATTCTGGACCGATGAGAACGGCTCAGCGCGGCCGTTCGTGAACGTGCCCAGCAGTCCAGCCATGGTTCGCATTGCCGACGTGTTTGTGAATCCGGCGGGCGATTTCAATCGCGATGGTCACGTAAACGCCGGCGACATTTTTCCCATGGAGCAAGCGCTGGCAAACCTGAGTGCTTATAAAGCGACCTATGCGCCCGGTCTGGCCGCTTCGCAACTGGCATTAATCGATGATGTGAACGGTGACGGCAAATTCACCAATTCCGATTTGCAGTTTCTTTTGACCACGCTGAAAAACGGCGGCGGTTCGGCTGATGCTATTCCCGAGCCGGCGGCGTTCACATTGTTCGCGGTGGCGCTGCCGTGCGTTGCATGGTCGATTTACCGACGCAAACGGGCGCCTCGCTGCCGTCACACTTACTGCACTTTGTCGGCCTGTAAATGATAGATGGCTGGAAAATATGCCTCCGACGGCCACCGGCTGCGTGGTGAATTCGGTTGTTCTTCCTTCGTTCATGTTTACGACGATCCAGTCGTGCAGCGGGGTCTGCACAAGCGAATTGCTTTGAATGTTTGCGGCCGACTGGGGTACGTCGGTTCGTGAAAACGACTAAAGGTCCAATCGCCGATCAGATCGAAACTATTTTCGAATACGGGGAACTTATTTTATTGAAATAATTGCATGTTTTCGGTTAACATGGGAGGGGTCGAGTGAGATTACTGGGAGGAAGCGTCATGTTGCATGGGACTGCGGGTAGGGGTGTCATTCAAGGTCGTCGACTGGCGG
>DASXPQ010000103.1:0-2817 GCA_036493575.1 Pirellulales bacterium | reverse complement strand
CGCCGTGGCGACGCCGTCGGACCCGATCAGCATTTTCTACCTGGCAGTGCCGCTAATGGTTTTGTTCTTTGGCGGGATACTGATCTGCAAGATCTGGCCCAGCGACCGCAACAAACATGCGCTGATGAAGAAAAAGTAGCGGCGCCGATTCGGCAAATCTCGCCGCAACCGTTCAAATTGCTGCCGCTGGACTCGCCGCGCATTAGGCTGTCAACTTGGTTGAAATCGCTACTGAAGGTGCGCGCGGAGGAATGAAATGCCGTTCCACCAAACGGTAGAACACATACGCCACGCCGAGCGAAGCCACAAGGCACAAGGGAACCACCAGACCCAGCGTTTCGGCATTGCCGGTCATTCCCGCGCGGAAAAATCCAAAGCTAATGCCTTTGGCCACCAGTGGGTGGCACAAATAAATGCTGTAACTCATCGCGCCGGCGGCCCACAATGGCCGAAGCCAACGGGCTTTTCGCATTTGCTGGTCGTACCGATAAATCAGCGATGCCAACAGGGCAAAACTGTACGCCACGAATCGCTCCATATCGTGGTTCGGATAAAACTCCAGTAACCGGCTGGGATTGCGCAACGAAACGAAAACTCCCGCCGCGAATAGTGCGTTGATCAAAACGATTTGTTTGGGCGTAGCTTTCGTTACCCGGTAAAACAATAAAATACCGGCGCCGATTTCAAACCAGCGGCCGTCCAACAGCGAACCTTCCACATCCCAGCCCAACGTCCAGGAAATCGTCTTGCCCACGAAAATCAGTCCGGTGACAACGATTGCCGCAGTAAATATTCGCTGCGAGGCAAATACCAAAATCAGCGCGGAAATCACATAAAACTGCTCTTCATAGCACAAGGTCCAGGTATTGGGGAGCAAGTGCTGGGCATCGCCGCCGAATACGCAATGTCGCCACGATTCCGTCAGGGTCAGGTTTCCGAACCATTGCCAAAACGTCATTTTTTCGGGAATCGGTACTGTGAAAATTCCCTCGTGAGTTAGCCCGGGCCAACGAATATTCATTGCCAAAATAACCACTGCCGATAAGCCGATGGCGGTCCAATACGGCGGATAGATGCGCCAGAATCGTCGTTTGGCAAATACGATTACGCCCCCCTTGCTGCGTCGCGCATACATGGCGGCCATAATGCAATAGCCGCTGATGACGAAAAAAATCGGCACGCCAATCCAGGCTCGCGCCGCCAGCCACATTCCCAGCGAGCCAACGTCGTTCACCTTTCCCGATAGATCGACGAAATAATGACGCGCCGTTTGCATCGTGGTGTGAAACACCACGAGCATCAAACAACACAGGCCGCGCCACATATCCAGCGATTCATAGCGGGCCGATTTCGCGCGAACCGGCTGCAACGCCAACTCTTCCGTGCGTGCCGGCGATGGGTTTTCGAATTCCGGCGATTCCAGCAGCAAGGCGGTCGACAAGCAATAACTCCCATGCGGTATAAGCGGGTGTCATTGCAAACCTACCTTTCTGCTGTCCCAGTTTCTGAAGGAGAGCCCGAAAAGCTGGGCCAAGTACACTGCCGAAAGATCGGAAGATGCCGAGAGCGACGCCTGAGCAAGACGTAACGGCGGTACTGAATTCCCAATGGTTCGCGCTAATTCACCGGCAATCGTCGGGAAGCGAATTGCGAACGAGGAACGATTGAGAATGTCGATCGTTCATTTTGCATGGGATTGAACCGATTTTTTCACGGGCAACTGGTGGGCGCCTTCGTCACTAAATCGCTTCCCCGCCGCGCTCGCCGGTTCGAATCCGCACGCAATCTTCCAGGGGAATTACAAAGATTTTTCCATCGCCGATCTCGCCGCTGGTTCCCGTCCGGCCGCCTTTAATAATGGCGTTGATCGTGGGCTCGACGAAGTCATCATTGACCGCGATCTGAAGTTGCACTTTTCGCAGCAAATTGACGCTGATTTCGTGTCCCCGATAAAGCTCTGCATGGCCTTTTTGACGTCCGAAACCCTGAACATCCATTACCGTAAGGCGAAAAACCTCAACTTCGGTTAACGCGGCTTTGACCGATTCCAGCTTACTGGGTTGGATGATTGCAATGATAAGCTTCATGGGCAGGTTTTCGCGCAGGGCTCGCTTAAGTACCAAACCAATCAGACGAACCTGATCGTAGTAGAGCGAGCGGAACTCAACAAGCCCTGCAACTTGGCGGGCCGCGCGGCGTAAAAATGCCCCGGTTTGAGCGAGCCAGGCGGAGTGCTCGCTCGAACCGTAGGGGCAACCTTCTGGCCCAGGCATGAGCCAAAAGCTTTCCGAGCGTGGCAATGCTCAAATCGGTCCTCTGTGGCCCGTGCAGAACCGAAGGGATCAAAAAAAAGGAGAGTGCAAAGCACTAACTTTACGCCCTGATTCCCCGATTTTTGTGCCGTGCCCTAAGTACAATTCGATGAAAGCGAATCAATAAAAATAGGTGTCACGAGCTGCGCTTCAGGCAAACGCCCAACTTTTCGCCTGCGAACAGCCCGTGACACCCCACACACGCGCTGCTGGCGTCGTCCTGACGCACTGCCACACCACACGTCGAATAAATGCACGCACATCAAAGTGCCGGCGTTCATGTTCAAGATGTTTGAATGAATTAAATGGTCGCCGTTCGGGCGTCCATTTTCACTGTTAGTGCTCGTACTAACTGCAAGCGCTATGCCAAGCGGCTGTGTGCGATGGCACACAAAGTCCAATTGTGAGCAGACTTGATTGCAGGATAGGGACTTAGAATATTCAAAGGCGAGTCGATATTTATTGCTCGCTCGCGATTCTGCGGCTTTCTGCCCGCTTATCGTGC
>DASXPQ010000102.1:0-6296 GCA_036493575.1 Pirellulales bacterium | reverse complement strand
GTTCTTGGTTCACTCAACGTGTGCAGCAAGGAATGGGTGATTCGTCAATACGATCACGAAGTGCAAGGTGGCAGCGTCATTAAGCCTTTGGTTGGTCTTCACAACGACGGCCCAAGCGATGCGGCGGTCCTCCGGCCGGTGTTGAGCTCCCGACGAGGCATCATCATCTCCTGTGGCATGAATCCCCGCTACGCCGATTTCGATACGTACCATATGGCCGCCAGTGCCATCGACGAGGCAGTACGCAACTGCGTGGCCGTGGGGGCCGATCCGCAACGAATTGCCATTTTGGACAATTTTTGCTGGGGCGATTGCGAGCGAGCAGAAACGCTTGGATCGCTCGTCCGTGCGGCACTGGCTTGCCGCGATTTGGCCGTTGCACTTGGTACCCCGTTTATCAGCGGCAAAGACAGCCTCAACAACGAATTTCGATATGTCGACGCTACTGGTGAAAAACAAAGTCTTGCCATCCCCCCCTCGCTGCTGATCAGCGCCATGGGACAAGTCGACGATGTCAGCCGCTGCGTCACGATGGATTTAAAACGCGCCGGAAATCTGCTCTATCAAGTTGGCGCCACAAAAAACGAGTTAGGTGGTTCGCACTTTGCCCTCATCAATGAATTGATTGGCGGAAACGTTCCTGTAGTCGATCCGGCGCGGGCAAAAGCCACTTTCGCTGCATTGCATCAGGCGATCCATGCCGGCTTTGTGCGAAGCTGCCACGATTTAAGCGAAGGTGGGTTGGCGGTGGCTGCGGCCGAAATGGCGCTGGCCGGCGGGCTTGGCGCCCGATTGTTTTTGCTGGAAGTGCCTCATCAGGTTCAGCCTGATGATGCTGCGACTATTCCCGGCGGCCTGGCCACGGTGCTAATGTTTGCGGAGTCGAACAGTCGGTTACTGGTGGAAGTGGCGCCGGATTGTGTTGGCCATTTTGAAATGGCAATGGGGAACGTACCACACGCCGCGATCGGCGAAGTGATGGCGGCGCCTCAATTTCAAATCGTCGATGTCGATCCTATTGCCGACCGCCACGTGATCGACGTCGATATTGCCGCACTCAAACAAGCCTGGCAAAAACCGCTAAAATGGTGACCTCAGTCGCGAGTTAATCGGTTACATGCAACCCCGAATTCTCATCCTTCGTGCACCCGGCACCAACTGCGACGTTGAAACGTCGTACGCCTTTCAGCGCGCCGGCGGCCAACCGGAAATTCTGCACGTACGGCGGGTCCTTGAATCACCTAGCCGATTGGACGATTTCCAGGTTTTGTGTGTCCCAGGTGGTTTCAGCTATGGCGATGATATTGCCTCCGGCCGTATTTTCGGCGTGCAGTTGCAGCATCATCTTTCCGACGCAATGCAAAAATTTAAGTCCGCGGGAAAACTTATCCTGGGCATTTGCAATGGTTTTCAAGCATTGGTGAAATGCGGATTGCTGGATGAATCGGATCCGAAAGATGTTCCGCCAGCCACCCTAGCCTGGAACCTTTCAGGCAAGTTTGAACACCGCTGGGTAAAGTTGGGTGTAGATGGCAACAAGTGTGTGTTTCTCGCCGGAATTGAAAAGATGTACGTGCCCGTCAAGCACGGCGAAGGGCGGTTTGTTGCCCGGGACGAGTCGGCACTGGCAAAACTACAGCGCGAAGGCCGGCTGCCGTTAAGATATTTGCCGCTGCACAACGGTGATGCCGCAAGCGAGAAAATTGCTTTTGATCAATTCGTACCGTACCCAGATAATCCAAATGGCGCACAGGCAAACGTCGCTGGCATGTGCGACGCCACGGGCCACGTTTTCGGGCTGATGCCGCACCCAGAGCTGCACATCGATCCAACGCAACATCCCCGCTGGACGCGCGGCGAGGCCGGCGACTTCGGCGATGGCCTACGGCTGTTTCAAAACGCCGTCCAATTCTTCCGTTGAGACGGTTTCACCCGATTCGGAAGGATATCCGGCGGAGACGGCAGCTTGGGTCGTAATGGCACCCGGGACAGCGCCTTGCTGGCAGGCACAAGCTGGAGCAGCGGCAGGCACGCCACATGGATTGGCTGAAGCAGGCGTAATGGTGACCGGCTGCGTGGGCGTAAAGAAGGTTTGAGCCTTCCACACTTCGACGCGACGGATCGTCTCCAAGCAGCCTTCACAGCCGAAGGCCGGGATCAGTCCTAGAATCGTTACGATCAGCAATTTGCGCATGGTCGGTTGCTCCTGACGGACAACGTTGCAATTCAGCCACGTGTCGCCGTCAGGCAACCTTAGCTCGCCGCCAGCGATGTGCAAACGCCACGGCGCGGAAAATTCTGCGGTATTTTTGGCCAAATAACGGCCAAATTAGGCATTTCCCGGCCCGAAAACTCTCGAAACGCTTTTGCAGGCCATATCGAATCAGCTCCCTATCGCCTAACCCTTGCGATGGCGAATGCGAGAACGCATCCGGCGCTTCTTGCGACCTAATTTGCGGCGACCCTTACCTGTCTTCTTGACTCCCACAGCGATCTCCATGTGATGGTGGACAGCGGTTGCATGTGCGGCGCGACCGGCTCGTTGCCAGTTCATCCTTCACACGCCTGCAACTGGCCGCTGATTGTAGCACGCTGTCGACACGCGCCAAGAGTAATTGCAGCTTGATTAAGCGATCGCAGCGAGCCAGCAGAAATCCGACTCTAGCGTTTTTTCCAATCGAGGTTCGATAGCGATGCCAATGCCAACAGCAAGGAATGCGTGCCGTCGCGACCGTGGCCTTGCGCTTTCAACGCCACATACAACTGATGCGCCAGCGCCAAACCCGGCATTGATAGTCCCATCCGTTTCGATTCCTCCAGGGCAATTCCCATGTCTTTGATGAAGTGCTCCACGAAAAACCCAGGATCGAAGTTGTTAGCCATCATTCGTGGCCCGTAATTCGAAAGCGACCAACTTCCAGCGGCCCCGGACGAGACGGCCTGCATGACGGTTTCCAAATTTAGTCCGGCTTTGTAGCCGTACAGAAGTGCCTCGCAGATTCCGACCATCCCGGTGGCAATCAGAATTTGATTGACCATCTTCGCATGCTGTCCGGCGCCGGCTGGTCCTTGATACACGATGGTTTTTCCCATCGCTTCCCAGTACGGCTGCAGCGATTCTACTACCTCGCGCTGGCCGCCAATCATGATTGAAAGCCGCGCTTCTCGGGCGCCAATGTCTCCGCCGGAAACCGGCGCATCAACGGCATGCACTCCTTTCGCCTTGGCTTTATCAGCAATTTCCATTGCCAGCGATGGTTCGCTGGTGGTCATGTCGACCAAAATCATTCCCGCCTTGCTTCCAGCTAAAGCACCTTCTGGTCCCAAGGTGACCTCACGCACATCTGCGGGAAAACCAACGATGCTGAAAACCACATCAGACTGCTCTGCAACCGCTTTGGGCGAATCCGCCCATTTTGCTCCCTTAGCCAGCAGTGTTTCGGCCTTAGATTTCGTTCGACTGTACACAGTCATCGCAAAACCACGATCGACCAGATGCCCGCACATGCTGCGGCCCATGACACCGGTACCGATCCATCCGAGCCGAGTTTTTCCAGGAGCAACGGTATTAACAGGCATGGTCAAACCTTCTTCGATCCATAATCGCGAAATCTGAATCGCAACTGCCGGCTATCACCAGCGATGTTCCGGCCGCTGCAGAATTTCGCTCAAGATAATGGCATCACGAATGTTCTTGCGGCCCGCTAGGAACAGTGCAATATCGCTGGTCCGTTTATGAGTAGCAACCGGGGCCGTTCCGGATTGTGCGCCGGCGGCCGCAGCCGTTGCTTTGGCCGATACGGCAGCCGATTCTGCGCTAGCGGCGGCACCCGCCGCCTCGAAAATACCGGTTGGTGCCTTCTTAAGCGTGCCAAGATCATGCTGAAACACCCGCTGCATATGCTCGCGGAATTCCTTATCGGTCGATTGTTCCACTTGGCTGAGCTGCGTTGCCCGCTTCGCAAATTTGGAACTATCGAGCGTATCGGCCACGTGCTGCGCCACCGATTCCCGCGGCGGTTGCGCTTCATGCTGAGCGCGAGACACTTCAGCCGAAACTGGGGGTAGCGACGGCCGCGTACCCTGCCGAGACTCGTCCCGTCGTGAACCGCGATCTGATTGCGCTGCCGTCTGCCGTCGAGTCGACCGCTTCCGCGATCCCTCGCCCGGTCGGTCGGTCGGTGGAGTTCCCGGCTTAGTTGCCGCACGCCCTTCACGCGCTGCCTGTGCTTGTCGTAAGAACTCGTTAATCTCCGACTGGAGCGGATCGCCAGCTTGCTTGGGTTGTGGCACAGCCGGCTTGGGAGGAGCGGCGCCGCGCGGCGGCATCTTCTGCGGCAACTGTGTGGCAAATCGGCCAATCACCCATACTAAAAACGCAATGACAAACGGTAGCAGCCGCAAAAAATCGGCCCACCCGGCAGCAATGAAGAGGAAATGCGTCGCCAAGATTACCAACTCACATCAAGATTTCGATATCAAACGACGCTATTATGTCGGCGTGGTAGTGGTGCCAACGCCGGAAATGCTGCGCCGCATTTCGGTATCAGCCTGGATGTTTCGCATTTTGTAATAATCGAAAATACCAAGCGTTCCTTCTTGGAAGGCCGCGGCAATTGCTTTGGGCACTTCCGCTTCGGCTGCCACCAATTCGGACCGAGCTCCTTCAATCGACGCAATGTTTTCCTGCTCCAAAGCGACGGCCATTGCCCGACGTCCCTCAGCATTGGCACGAGCAACCCGCATGTCGGCTTCCGCCCGATCGGCCTGCAGCCGCGCGCCAATGTTTTCCCCCACATCGATGTCCGCAATATCGATCGAAACAATCTCGAATGCGGTTTGCGAATCCAGCCGCCTGGCCAGCACCGCCTTGGAAATGCGATCCGGATTTTCCAGCACATCCATGTGCGTTTCCGACTTACCGATGGCGCTCACAATGCCCTCGCCCACTCGGGCAATAATCGTCTCTTCCGTGGCTCCGCCAATCACTTGATTTAAATTGGTGCGCACCGTCACCCGGGCCTTCACCTTGCATTGAATGCCGTTTTTGGCCACGGCATCCAGCGTTTCTTTGCCCGAACCGCGAGCCGGGCAATCGATGACCTTTGGATAGACGCTCGTTTTCACCGATTCCAAAATATCGCGGCCAGCCAAATCGATGGCGGTAGCTAATTTGTAATCCAGCTTGATTGTTTTCGCTTTGTTGGCTGCAATTACAGACCGAATCACCAGCGGCACACGCCCGCCTGCCAAATAGTGGGCTTCCAGCGCTTTGCTGGTGATGCCGGTTTCGTCTCCCAGCCCGGCCTGAACTGCCATAATTTTGCTACGCACAATCACTGCCGGATTCACTTTGCGGAATGTCATCCCCAGCAAATCAAAAATGCCAATTCCCGCTCCCGTGGTGACTGATTGAATCCACAATCGAAAGTACCGCGCAAACACCACCAGCGCCACCAAGGCCACCACTAAGCCCACTAAGATAACGGCGATGGTGATGACTTGACTGACTTCCGTATCCGCTAACAGAAATGTCGTATGCATGCTGTCTATTCCGGCTGTTGATTTGGTGTAGCCACCTGCGCAGTGTTGCTAACCCACCATGCTATGTCAAGCCGCACGGCAATGAAAGCATGTTGCCAGCCCAATTACTTCAGCGGATCATCAAACGGATCCAGGCCTAGCGTATCGATGGGGCGGGACAAAATATCATCGTCCTGCCGCGATTGTCTGCTGGATGCTTTATCGATGGCATCCTCGTCGACGGGTTGCACAACCACCATCGTTCCGCGAACCGCAATCACGCGCACCGGTTCTTCAGCTTCAATCGGCTGGCCTTCGCTCATGGCGTCGATGGTATGTCCGTCGATCATCACGGCTCCGCTGGGAAGCATTTTTGATTTTGCTCGTCCCACACGCCCGACCAGTTGCCTCAATCGACGACGGTCTTCGCTATCGAATAACACGTCTTCCGCTGTGGGAATGTCGGGCAACAACCGCTTGCCCATCGGCGTGCCTGGCAACAGGCGGAAAGCCGCCGCCAACACCGCTGGAACCGCTACACACGAAACCGACAGAAACATAATCCCAATCGTGGGCCCGTTCTGATAAAACGCCATAACAATGGCGGCAATTATCGAAGCAAACGACAAAAATCCAATCACGCCTCCTGAGGGAACAAAGATTTCCGCCATCACCAGCGACAAGCCCACGAGCAATAAAATGGCGGCCCAAAATACTGGAGACATGCAAACTCGCGGAGAAGATGGCCCCGTCAGGGCAACGGACAATAGATG
>DASXPQ010000101.1:0-10319 GCA_036493575.1 Pirellulales bacterium | reverse complement strand
TGAACGATCCGCAGACAAAACGATCAGCTTCGCTTTCCATGTTTGGCCGCTTGTCGCGTCCGGTTATCGCTATGGTGCGCGCGTTGGCGGCCGTGGCCTGTGTGGTTGCCTTTTTTGCGATCGTTGACATTGCGCTACATGGCCAGGAGGCCGCGTTCTGGAGCAAACAAAATTTGCAAACCATTTCCGTTCAAAACGCCTTCGTGGCGATTTGTGCGCTGGGAATGTTGCTGATTATGATTTCGGGGGGCATCGACTTGTCGGCGGGGACGGCGCTGGCGCTGTGTGCATGCGTGGTTGCCTGGGGGCTGCGTGAAGACGTTGGCTTTCTGGTTGAACACGGCGAGAATGTGCCGGGTGCAGCACGGCGGCTTAAAGTCGCTGATGATGCGCGGCACGCCGCAGAACGCAAAAATGACGCCACGGAAGTAAAGAATCGCCAAGCGGAATTGGATCGCCGTCGCCAATCGCTGGCAAAATTATTGCAGATTAAAGTCGACCAACTGCAAGCGCTGACTCAGAATGCAGATCCTTCGCAGCGGGCTGATTTGCAGCAACAGTTTGGCAAAGCGCAACGCGCCTTGAATGCGGTTAACGATTCGAGTGCAGCGGTTGAGGCGGATCCCGATTGGCTTCGCGATTTGCCGAATTCGGCAGTTTCATTGTGGCTGGCATTGTTGATGGGCGTCGGGACGGGCATGCTTTGTGGACTGCTGAACGGATTGCTGATTGTGATGCTACGCGTCATTCCATTCATTGCCACGCTGGGCACGATGACCATTTACTTGGGGCTGGCGAAACTGGTGGCCGACGAAACCGCCGTGCGACCCGGCACGGCGCAAGTTCCGGCCTGGCTAGGTGAGCTTTCCGCGGTGCGACCTGATCCGGCTTGGCTGTTGGTGTCTAAAGGCGTATGGCTGGCACTTTTTTTAGCCGCCATCATGGCGTGCGTTTTGCGATATACGGTGTTCGGCCGTCATGTGTTTGCGATCGGTTCTAACGAAGCGACAGCGCGGCTGTGTGGCATCAATGTGCCATTGGTAAAAATTGCGGTGTACACGATTGCCGGATTGCTGGTTGGCATCGCATCGATTTGTTTTTTCGTACGATTGAACTCCGGTAATCCGACTTCCGGCGCAGGATTGGAATTGAAGTTCATTGCTGCCGTTGTGATTGGCGGTGGCAGCCTGAGCGGTGGGCGTGGCACCGTGCTGGGTATGTTGGCAGGCACGGCAATTATGGGCGTGATTTCAAGCGGGTGCACGTTGCTAGATTTGCGCAATCCGGTGCAAGATATGATTCTAGGTGTAATTATCATTGCCGCGGTCACGATTGATCAGCTACGGCACCGAGGCGCTTAGAATTGGCGCCAGAGGATTCAACGAAGTTGAATTAGACGGAGGCTATGGGAATCGACCGAAATCTATCACTTGGCTGATTCAAGTTCCACTTGCTTGCCATCGGCCACTTCAGAAAGGTCGCCGGCAATCACTTGGTCGGAGTGATTGAAATCTTCCCAGTCACCCGGTTCACCGCTGGTCGGATAAGTTCGTCGCTTGACGACTTCAATCCACTTGCTATCGCTCACGCCGCTCTGAATTTGAGTGCGAACCGCCTTGCCGTCATTCACAAGATAACAGCACATGCGGTTGCCAATCTGCACGGTTGCTGATGTTGGGATGGCTCGCACCTTGGGCCGTTCAATTTCGATCGTGCCGTAAGCATACATGCCGGGTAGCAATTCGTCCTGCGGGTTGGGCAGGTCGATTTCTGCCTGCAATGTGCGGCTCTGGCTCTGTAAAGCTAAGGACGTTCGTGTGACTCCGATATTAAACTCACGTCCTGCCAAAGCCTGCACCCGGAGCGTAGCTTTTGTTCCAACCGAAACGTAAGGAGCGTCCATTTCCGGGACACCAATGACGAACATTACCGGATCGGTGCGTGCGATCACTAGCAATGGTGTGGAATGGCCACTGGATGCGCTACCATCATGGCCATCCGACGAATCGCCCGAAGCGGGACGGACGAAATCGCCGGTGTTCACATGTCGGGCGATAATAACGCCATCGTACGGAGCGGTTATTTTTGTGTAAGCGAACATCGCTGCCAACCGCCGCTCTTCCGCCTCCGCAACCTTAACTTGAGCCTGCGCCGCGGCGAGATCAGCTTTGGACTTTTCCACTTGAGCCTCGGCAGCGAGGCGCAGAGACTCTTTCGTCTTGACGGCCGCACCTGCCGCTTCATACGCCGCCTGGCTGGCTTGCGCTTGATTTTTCGTTTCTGCGAGGACTTCAGGATTGATCGTGCGATCCTTCACCATGCCGGCAAGTCGATTCAATTCGCCCTGCCAGCGTTCAACATCCGCTTCATAGCGACTGATATTGGCTTGTGCTTCCGCCACGGCGTCGGCCGCAGCTTGCAGATTGCTCTGGGCAACTTGCACGAGTTTATCGGCTTGATTCACCATAGCCCGCTGCTGCTCGACTTGGGCTTCCTTCTGCTTGTGTTCTTCGGCCAATTCAGGGACAAGCAATTCAACGAGCATATCATCTTTCTTGACCTTCGCACCAATATCTACATTCCATTTTTGCACAAAACCGGCCACTTTGGAGTAGATGGCTGTTTCCTCGTAGGATTCGATCATACCGGGCTGAGCAATGCTGAGATGAATGTCGCGCACTTCCGGTTGCACGACTTTGACCATTGGCTCGAGACTGATATGTTCGGTCTTGTCGGCCCTCACTTTTTCGCAGCCGCACACGAAAGCGCACAGCAAGAGGGCGAATCCAAATCGTTTCACGGAATAGTCCCTTTCATGCAATCTAATGGGGTGGAAACGTGTGGGCCCCTACTGCTCCGCCGCCTTCGTTCACTGCCAGGGGATTGTAATGCACGCTTTGCGGATCATCAGGATGAACCGAAGGCGAAATCGAAGGACGGTTTCCCATTAACAAGGCAAATACGGAAGGCACAATTAGCAATGTGGCAAATGTCGACACGACGAGTCCGCCGATAACAGCTCGACCCAAAGGCGCCTGCATCTCACTGCCGTGCTCCAACGCCAGCGCCATCGGGACCATGCCCACAGTCATGGCGCAAGCAGTCATCACGATCGGTCTCAGTCGTTCCTGTGCTCCCGACCAGGCAGCATCGAAAGAACTCTTTCCGTGTCGCCAATCTTTGGCGATGAAAGCCACCATCATCACCGAATTGGATAGCGACACGCCGATGCACATGATGGAACCCATGAACGATTCGATATTGAGCGTCGTGTGAGTGAGGAACAGAAGCAATACAACTCCACTGAGCACGCCCGGCACCGCACTAACCGCTGCCAGTGCTAATCGTGGTGATTCAAAGTAAGCGGTCAACATTACCATGATGGTAACCACTGCGATTGCCAATCCCACGGCCATTGAACTGAACATCTCTTGCATGGGAGTGATTTGACCGCGAATATCCACACGCACGCCTTTGGGCGGTTGACCGGCAGCCTCAATGGCATCGTTGATTTGTCGGGCTGCACGGCCAAGATCCTCACCCTCGACGTTGGCGGTCAAACTTAAATAACGCTGCATTGTATTGCGGTCGTATTGACCGGGCATCGTCCCGGAAGTTACTGTGGCGACATCGCGCACCAATACATTCTGTCCGCCCTCCACGTGCAGCACCGGAATGGTTTCGACCTGCCGAGATGAATTCATGCGGCGCGTGGGCACTAGCACTTCCACTTGATAGTCAATCCCGGACTTCGGATCACGCCAGTAGTTTCGAGCCACGTACCGACTCGACGACGTGCTGACGAGGATCGCATCGGCAACCTCTCGTGCAGTCAAGCCGCTCATTCCTGCACGCTCGCGATCGATTTCCACAGGCACGGTCGGATAATCGAGCGATTGATGATATTCCACGTCGCGCAGATACGGGATTTTTTCTAACTCAGCTTTGATGCGATCGGCGTGAACTCTGGCGTCTGCCAAGTTGGGGCTGGCAACGGCGACTTCGATCGGCGTCGGCGAACCGAAACTCATCACTTCACTGACGATATCGCCCGGTTCAAAGCCAAACGTAATTTGATCTGCTCTGGCTTTCGCTGACTCTTGGGTCAGGCCCTTTTGTTGTAGTAATTCCGCCAGCCACGGTTTAACTTTCTCGGGTAGTTCCTTCCGTAATCGCTCGCGGAGCGCATCGAGGTGTATTCCGCTATCTTCTTCCAAAGCGATCCGTAATTGGCCGTCGTCGGGTCCACGCATGAAAAGAATAAGATTATTCATCGAATAGGTCGGCGCTTGCTGGCCGGCGAAACCCATCGAGATTTTGACATTTTCGGCCTTTGCATCCTGTTCAACAACCTGCAAGACTTTAACCGCAACCTGCCGAGTGATCTCGAAGTTCGAGCCGGGCGGCGCGCGAAACCTGAGTACAAACTCGCCCGAATCTACCTGGGGAAATAATTCAGTCCCCAATTGGGTTCCAAGGATCGCTAACACCAACCCGCAAACGGCGAGATACGCCGGAACGACAACCCATCGAAGCTGAACCAATCGTCGCACTGAGCTACCAAAGAGGGCCTGAAACCGATCGAACAATCCGGACTGCGGAAACTCCGCGTGCTGATGTCCATGGTGCTTAATCAGCCATACCGAAATCACAGGCACGAATGTGCTGGATAGTACATAGGAAGCAACCATCGCATAGCCCACTGCTAACGCCAGCGGCACAAACAGCGACCGTACAGGTTCACCCATGATAAAAGCAGGAATGAACACGGATAGCACGCACATCAGCGCCAGCAATCGCGGGACTGACGTTTCATGGCTACCGCGCTCGACGGCACGGGCCAATGAATTGGTGCGAGTCATTTGAACGTGGATATTTTCAATCGAAACAGTAGCCACGTCAACCAAAATACCAATCGCCAGAGCCATGCCTCCGAGCGTCATAATGTTGATCGTATAGCCTGTGATCCACAGTGCAAACAAGGAACCCAACAACGCCAAGGGAATGTTCAACACGACCACGATTACACTGCGCCAATCACGCAGAAACAATAAGACCATCAACCCCGTCAACACGGTGCCGATCAATCCTTCTATTCCCACATTGCTGATCGCGCTCACCACCGTCGGCGATTCATCAAATTCAAAACTGAGATCAACGTCCTCGGGGAGCACGCTTTTGAAAAGCGGCATCGACTTGTGGATGTCGCTCACGACTTGCAGTGTCGAAGCGGTGCTCTTTTTTACAATCGGCAAGTAGACGGACTTATGGCCGTTGACGAGCGCATAGCCGTAATTCAAATCAGTCGCATCGGAAATCGTGGCTACATCGCGGACATAAACGTTTCTCCCCGACTTGACCGGAATACTGCCGAAGTCTTGTGGATTACTGATCATCGCATTGTTCGGCACCAACGGCATTTCATCCTGCACGTACACGTTGCCCGATGGGCTAATAAAATTACCCTCATGGATTGCCGACACTACGTCATCGGGCGTCAGATCGTAGGAACGCAAGCGATCAGGATCGACGCTGATGACAATGGCTCGCACGTTCGTGCCAAATGGCGAAGTAGCCATCGTGCCGGGTACATTCGATTGGACCAGAGCGCGAACTCTCATTTGGGCGAGATCGCCCATTTGACCGAGTGACTTAGTTTTGCTTTGCAGTACGAGATAACCTACCGGCACGCTGCCCGCATCCATCTGCATGATGAGTGGCGGCAGAACATTCGGTGGCATACTCGCCTGTGCCCGATTGGCTTGGCTCACAACCGATGCCATCGCTTTGGCCATATCGGTGTCTGAATAGAACGACAACTTGATGACGGCAACCTGGCTGATGCAGCGCGATTCGATCGATTTCACGCCATCGACGTACTGAAAGGCGATCTCGAACTGATTAACCAAGAGCCCTTCCATCTGGCCCGGGTCCATGCCGCCGTAGTTACAGAAAACAAAGATTTGCGGCTGATTGATCGGCGGAAATATGTCCACCCGCATCCGAGATAGAGCCAAAGCCCCGCCTGCCACGAGAGCCACGATCATCATCATCGTGGTAATGGGATGGCGCATCCCGAAAACGATCATATTCACGATTTGCTCCCTTCTCTGCGAAAGTCCACGCCGACAGCCCAAGCTCCCACTAGATCAAATTCTTAGCCGTGATAGCAACAAAATGTTTACGAACAATTGTCTTCCCTCGCTGCCGTAAATTCAATTGTATCAAAGCCTTGGCTAGACCGGCACGAACAGGCATTGGCAGGGGTCGTGCTTTCAATGACGGCAATAAATACAGTCAGTCCATAAAGTTAATACGTCTGCGGTGTCTTTGAGGGCTAAAAACTCCTGCTAAAGCCTGAAATTGCCGATGATATCGTCTGCAAGGGAGGGCAACATGTGCGCTAGAAATCCAGGGTCATCGGCCGTGGGTTCTAAGCTGGAATAGGCCGAACATGCAGCGCTGCTTCATACTTGCCATCTGTTTGCCAATTCTGTTAGTGCGTCTGTCGATCGCACGCGCACAGTTTCCGCTCGGCGCTCCCTCCCGCCGGTCTGATACCGATTTCGCGCTGCGGCCCGATTATCAAAGAGAACTAAACATCGCGCCGCAGTCGACTCAAAATCAAATTTTGACTCCGGAGTTGATGCCTGGGCAAGCATCAGCGCTTTGCCCGCTGCCGGACATCAGTCAGGCCGGCAATGCGCCCCATATACTGGCAGTTCCGCCTGAGAATAATGACCAAACCCTGCCGATCAATTTGGCCTCGGCAATGGGACTGGCAGACGCACGGCCCTTAGTCATCCAAGCGGCAATCGCTAGTGAGATGACTTCGTCCGGACTGCTTCAGCGGGCGCAAGTTCTATGGCTGCCCGATCTATATCTGGGCAGCGATTACCAGCGTCATGACGGCGGGCAAGAACGCACAACCGGCGATGTGGCCATCAACGATCGCAACCAGTTTTTGACTGGCGGCGGTTTGAAGGCCATTTTCGCTTTGACCGACGCCATTTACTCTCCACTTGCCGAGCGACAAGTTTACCGAGCGAGAAACTACGATGTTCAGGCAGCGAAAAACGATGCGCTGCTGTCTATGACCGACGCTTATTTTTCAGTCCAACAAGCCCGTGGCGTTTTGGCTGGCGATGAAGACAGTGTTGCTAAAGGTCGAGAGCTCGTTAAGCGAGTCGAATCGTTGTCCCAAGGACTTGCTGCGCCGATTGAGATACAGCGAGCAGAAACAACATTGGCGGACTTGGAACAGCGTGCAGAAATCGCCCGGCAAGATTGGCGGATTAGTAGTGCCAATCTGACGCGAGTGCTCCGGCTCAACCCAGCGGCGGTGGTTATTCCACTTGAGCCGCCACATCTGCAAATTACGGTCGTTCCAACTGGCGAGTCCGTGGATCAGTTAATTCCCGAAGGACTTATCAATCGCCCGGAATTAGCTTCACAACAAGCCCTGGTGCAAGCTACCGTCGATCGACTGAGACAAGAGCGCATGCGGCCATTGATTCCCAGTTTAGTGCTGCAAGGCGCGGCGAATCCAGGCGATACTCTGGGCGCCGGATATTACGAGGCCAACCGTACGGGCAACGATCCCGTCTGGACTGGCCGCAGCGACTGGGATTTTCAGGTCGTTTGGCAACTACAGAATTTGGGAGCGGGAAATACGGGTTTAGTCCATCAGAGACAGGGTGAACAGCGGCAGGCAATGGTGGAACTTTTTCGCATCCAAGACCAAGTTGCTGCCGAGGTAGCCCAGGCTTATGCACGAGTGGAGGCCGCCGCTGCACGGATCAAACAGGCGGAATACGGCCTGTCCGCAGCCGAAGTGTCGTTCGAAGGCAATCTAAAAGGACTCAGCGAGACTATCCGCGTCGGCGACCAGCTCCAGCTGGTTATTCGTCCGCAGGAAGTAACCGCAGCGCTGCTGCAATTGCAGCAAGCCTACAACAACTACTATTCCAGCATCAATGATTACAATCGAGCCGAATTCCGGCTCTATCACGCACTGGGTTATCCGGCTCAAAAAATGACGTGCGACAATGCTTGGGGAGAACCACAGCCGGTTGATAGTCAGCGGCCTCCACAAATGGCGACTGTCGCTTCAAGAACGTCCCGTTAAGATTCAGCACGCTGATGGCTGCATCAAAGCGCGGGGTGGTTTAGTTGCTACAGATCAGATCTCAGAAATCGAAGCTGAACCGGGTACCGACCGCGCTGATGTCAGCCTGCGGAGTCGATTTAATGGCGCTGCGGTTCGTGAAATCGTAGTTGAATTGCATTCTGGCTTGTGGATTCCAGATCCAGTTCACGCCCAGAGTGAAGCTATTGAGTTCGCCCCCGGTAATTCCGTTGTCGTTCAAATCGATGATGTTGTACCGCGCCAAAACCTGCCAAGCGCCCCAGCCGTGGCAGCAATTGCCGTTTCCGTCGTGAACCCAGAACGCATTTTCATACGGTATAATTCGTTCGAAAGTTGCCCGCTTGCGGTCGTAAACTTCGTGCTCGCCGGTCAGCAAGTATGCGCACTGGATGTAACCACCCTGAAAAAATGGCGTGCCCTGGCTCACGCCGGCGATGGAAGCATCTTGGATCCAGGTGCCGGCGTACTCCGCCACCACGCTAAATGAATTGAGCACCAAAGCAAATTCGGCGGCAACAATATCGAAAGTCGTGGCATTGATTTTTCCTGTAAAGTTCGTGTCGGCGTAGATCGGGTTCAAAATGCCCGGCGGTCCGCTGCGGATATCTCCTCGATCGCGAAATCGCACCAGGTCTTCGTCAGCTGCGCGGTCGCTGCCGGCCACGCCAAAGTGAACCATGTAGGCCCCATCCGACGGTTCATCGTAATAGGGGCACCACGTCAGTCGACCGGTGACCGCATAATCGTTTCCAAGGCTGAAACCAAATTGGTCGTCGTCGGCGCCGAACCAGCCTAGAGAGAAAGTGCCTTTCAGGTCCTGTCGCCAATCGATCATTTCAATGCCTGGAGCATAACCGCCGTTGAAGGGCCCAAACACAAAATCTTGCAAATACGATCGCTCCATAAATGGCAGTTGCGAGTCGGTCATCATGTGCTCAAAGCCCATCGGCTCCTTCAGATTGCCGAACCGCAAGTTATTGATATACGGGATTTGCCCCCAGTTAATGTACAACTCGTCAAAAGCTGGACTGGTGGTAGCTGGCGACTGTACATTCGGACTTCCAGCGGGAGTGACCATGTTTGCGAAGTCGACCTGCATGAAGTAATCGAAGACTTCGTACATCGTGCCGTCCATGCGGAGTCGCAGTCGGCGGATATCGAGCGAATCTGGCTGTGGCCCTATGCCACCGACGGCTGGGGCCGCCTGAATTCCGGGCGGATTGTCGAAGTAATTCAGGTCGAATTGCACTACCCCGCCAATATGAAAACGGAAATCCTTATTACGCGTTTGAAACTGCAAGCCTTTATTCCAAGTGGTCGTGAAATTCAAGTCACTGCCGACTTCGTAGCCTGGCGCGGCCTTCTCGTCCAGCCCAGCGTCATGATCGTTCAGCCGCTTTTCCATGGAGGCCATGCGAGCCTGGATGTCGGATAAATCGGGCGACGAGAATGCGGATGCCTGGATGACGCCTTGGGCGGGTGGGGCCGCTGCGGCTTCCATCACGGGCGGCAAAGCGCGAACTTCGTTTTGCAATACACCTAGATGCTCGCGCAACTGTCGCAGCTCTTCGTCTTGTTGCTCGACGCGCTGACGGAGCGCCTGAAAATCCCCGGCGTTAATTTGGTCGCGAGGAGCTGGGAAGGCTGACCCTTCCTGGGCGCGCGCATTGAAATCGCCGCAGTAAAAAGTTGCCAGTACGAAGGAGAATATGATCGCGGCTGTTAAGCGACTCTTCACGGGTCGTTCCTTGAACCTGATTTGCGGATTGAGAATTGCCGGCGCACAATGTCCGGCTCCTGCTGTCAGGTCGCCACGAATGGCCGCATCAACGATATTATCGTTACAACTGTCTTCGGCCTTAAATCCGGCAAGAACGAGAGAGTCGCAGTCAATCCTTAGTCCTTACCGAGATGACGTAAATTGCCGTTCTATTACGCCATTTGAGATGCTGGCACGATGACCATTATTGCCAAACTGCAGGCTGCGCAATTTGTGCTGAGATGCAAGAGTTACTGCCTGAAGCTGGCGGTAATTACCTACTACGCTGTTTCGCGTAAATGAATTTGATAAAGCCGGCGATAGATGTCGCAGCGGCCCATCAGCTCGTTGTGCGTTCCCAAATCAGCGATGTGGCCGTTGTCGAGAACCAGTACACGATCGGCTAAATCG
>DASXPQ010000100.1:0-3126 GCA_036493575.1 Pirellulales bacterium | reverse complement strand
AGTGTGGCACGTGCTGTTAAGCCGGCTTGGCGAAGCTGTTCACGAACTTCGTTTTCCAATTTGCCGCTTCCAACACACAAGAGATGCACATCTTCACCTCGGCCCACCAACTCTTTCAAAACCCGAACAGCAAAGTCATGATTTTTCTGATAGACGAATCGGCCGACATTTCCGACAATTTTACCATGCAGGGGAAGGCCTAGCGTTTTTCGCAATGTCTGTTGTTCGGGCAAGTGGGAAAAACTGGAAAAATCAAAACCATAATTCAAGACTTGCCAGCGCGGATCCGTTGCCCATTGCTCGCCGAACAGCGAAGCGGCGGCCAGTGATGAACAGGCCAGACCCACATTTGCATATTTTTTGGTTCGTCTCTTCAAAATATTGATAATTGCCTTCCGCGCCAGCGTTTCATTTTTTTCCACCGCCCGTTTATCGTCGTGACTGTGCGCAATCAGCAGTGGTACGCCGCAACTGGCAGCGATGGGAAGAATGCAGCCGCTGACGAAATGCACATGGCTGTGGACCACATCGTAGGGACCATGTTCCTTCAACAGGCGAGATAATTGTCGTTTATACGACCACGGTTTTCGTTGCGGGGGATCGAGCGACAAAACCCGCCCCCCTAACTCGTGCACTTCCGCATCAAACGGGCCTGGCTCGCGGCTATGGACGACGAAATCGAACTGATAATTCGTGTGGTCTAGTGCCCGCATGACATTCATCAACCACACTTCAATCCCGCCGTGACCTAACAAGCCAAGAAAGTGCAAAATTCGAATGGGCTTGTTCCGCCCAAAATTGTCTGCCGACAAATTGCGTTGACTCATCAACATGCTGGCCGCCAAAAAAACTTCGAATCGTTTGGAAACGGGCAGATCATCGTACAGCCCCTGATGAAGGTTACATTAGGATTCGACAATCGCGCAGGAACCGGTTCCCCCCCTTCGAATCGCATTCCGCGTGTCAATTATTAGCGAAGCATGTTGGACTATATGATTCCATTCGTATGCTGAGTGATTAGTCACGATCAGCACACAATCTTTGGTTTTCAGGACCTCGGGCGTCAATTCTTCGCGCGGCACATCCGCCAAAGCCGGATAATGGCGCGTGCGGGGAATCGAGAGTACGTACGGATCGTGGAAAGTTACGGCGGCGCCTTTTTGCATCAGCAAATCGATAATTTCCAGTGCGGGCGACTCGCGGACGTCGTCGACATCTTTTTTGTAGGCCACGCCCAACACGAGAATCTTGCTCCCTTTCACGGCTTTGGAACGTTCGTTCAAAGCATCGATTACGCGCGCCACCACATAGGATGGCATCGAAGTGTTCACTTCGCCTGCCAATTCGATGAACCGCGTGGAAAGGCCATACTTGCGAGCGATCCACGTCAAGTAAAACGGATCAATCGGAATGCAATGCCCTCCCAAGCCTGGTCCGGGATAAAACGCTTGAAAACCAAACGGTTTTGTTTTTGCCGCGTCGATCACTTCCCAAACGTTAATTCCCATCCGCTGGAACAAAATTTTTAATTCGTTCACCAACGCGATGTTGACGGCCCGATAGGTGTTTTCCAGAATCTTGCAGGCCTCGGCAATTTCGCAAGAGCTGACGGGCACCACTTGCTTGACGATTTGCCGATAAAGCGAAACGGCCAATTCGGCGCTAGTTGGTTCGATGCCACCGACAACTTTCGGAATGCTGGCGGTTTGAAATTCGTCGTTGCCGGGGTCTTCCCGCTCCGGGCTGTAAGCCAGGAAGAAATCGGTACCCAGTTTCAAGCCGCTGGCTTCCAAGATCGGTAACATCACATCGCGCGTGGTGCCGGGGTAAGTTGTGCTTTCCAGCACAATCAACTGGCCGGGACGCAGCGCCTTGGCGATGGCTTCGGTCGAACTGACGATGTACTGCAAATCGGGCTCGCGCGTTTCGGTCAGTGGCGTTGGCACACAGATGATGATGACGTCAGGCTCTTTCAACCGCGATAAATCTGAAGTGGCTGTAAAACCCTGCTTTTGCATCGCTTGGATGGTCGCAGCAGGAATGTGGCGAATGTAGGCTTCGCCGCGTGCCAGCATGTCGATCTTGTTTGAATCGCTGTCGAAGCCCAATACTTTGTAGCCGCCGGCGGAAAATGCCCGGACCAGTGGCAGCCCGACATAACCCAGGCCGATAATTCCCAACAAGGCAGTGCGTTTTTGAATTGCTTGAGCGATCATAAAATGAAGCTGTCTAGCTCTGATTTCAAAGGTTTGAACCCGTAGTTTGCGGTGCGGCAATAATTGCCGGCGGCCTGGTCGGACGAAATACGCCGGCCAACGCCATAATGGTAATGAACGCCGCCGCCGCCGCCAAATAAATGGCGCCGTAGGCGATTGCGCCGCCTAACATGCCCCAAAGCGGAACGAACAAAGCTGAAGCGGCCAGCGCCACCAGCGTAATCGCGATGTACGGAATGGCAAATCGATGGAAAGTGCGCGTCGAAGTCGTGGCATATCCCAGCAGCCCGGCGACATACGAAATGCTGGCCGCGATAAACAGCCAAACCAGCGTGGTGGCATGGTCGGCGTATTCGGGTGGAAACAGCTTGGAAAGAATCCAACGCCCGGCAACCGCGCTAATGATTACGCCAACCAGGCCCATCGCCGCCATCAGCGCCACCATGCGAATCAATTGCCGGCGAAAATCGCGATATTGCCCATCGGCATAAATACGTGCCAGCCGCGGCGTCAGCGCTAAGCCGATCGAATTCATGATCATTTGTCCCGGCACCGTCATGAACTGCAAAATGCCAAAGATTTTGAACAGCGATTCGCCTAAACAAGGAAACGCGAAATAGGAAACGATGTTCGGGTTCAATGTGTAAATGCCCGCCGAAAATGCCAGCGGCGCCGAGCGTTTACTCAACTGAATCATCCGCGGCAATGTCTGGCGGAATGAACGGGTGCGCTGTTTGAATATCGAGTAATATCCACCCACATCGCCGGCTCGCATTTTCATGCCGCTTAGAGCGAACACTTGAGGCAGATCGAATAGAAACAGCACGCCCAGCCAGGCGCAAGCCAACCCCAGAGCGCCGCCTAGCGCAGTTTTGGTGAAATACGCACCGATTCCCATCCCCACGACCGA
>DASXPQ010000099.1:0-4224 GCA_036493575.1 Pirellulales bacterium | reverse complement strand
GACCACGGTCGCATGGGCTCAATTGCCGAAAAAGCCTGGCTTAGAATCGGCGGTGTTCGACTGGAACAAAGTGAAAGTCGAAACAGCCAAATACGGCGCCAAGCGGCAAATATTTGACGGAAGCACAAATGTGCTGGCCCGACTGGAGTGCCACGCTACGACCCTGAATCCAGGGGAAACAACACATGCTCCGCGCCGTCAGCCGGATGACGAACTGGTGATTGTGAAGGAAGGGACCATTGAGGCTCAGCTCAACGACCAACCGCGGCGTGCGGAGGCAGGGTCTGTGATATTTGTGGCGGCCAACGATTTGTACGGCGTGCGAAATCCTACCGATGCCCCGGCCAAGTACTACGTGGTCAAGTGGACGATTCCCGACGCAGCAGCGAAGTGAGGTCAGTGGTGCTGTGTGCACCGCTCTTCTTAGCCTAGCGGTAGGCAGCATAATTCATGGACGATTTGCAGACTGACATCACCAGCCGGGAGTTCAAGGCGCACGCTGACCGCTTTTACGCGCGGTTGCGCCGAGAATCGCCGGTGTATCGAACGAATTTGCCCGACGGGATGCCGGTGTGGATTGTCTCGCGCTACGACGACGTGGCAATGGTGTTGAAGGACGAGCGGTTTTCGAAACAATTTCGGACGCTGTTCGAAGCTAATCCGAAGCTGAAAATGCCGTGGATCCCGAAAGTTTTATTACCGCTGATGCGACACATGTTGCATAGCGACCCGCCCGATCACACACGGTTGCGAGCTCTGGTGCAGCAGGCGTTCAAGCCGACATTTATTGAGCGGCTGAGGCCCCGGATTCGCGAGCTGAGCGATGAGTTGCTGATGACGGCGAGCAAGAAGAATTCGCTGGATTTGATCGGCCAATTTGCATTGCCAATTCCGGCGACCATTATCGCGGAAATGTTGGGAGTGCCGGTCAAAGATCGGCACAAATTTCACAAATGGTCGGCGTACATGTTGGCGTTGGGTGGGTTAAAGTTTCGGATGCTGCGCGCCCTGCCGACGGCTTGGCAATTTGCTCGATATTTGCGGCGATTGATTCAGTTCAAGCGAGCGGCTCCCCAGGACGATTTATTGAGCGCATTGGTTTCGGCTGAGGAAAATGGCCAGAAATTGAATGAGGACGAACTAGTAGCGATGGTCTTCTTGCTGTTGATCGCGGGACACGAAACCACGGTTAACTTGATCGGCAACGGCATGCTGGCCCTACTGGATCATCCCGATCAACTGCAGCGGTTGCGCGAAGCGCCAGCGCTGATGAAATCCGCTGTAGAGGAAATGTTACGCTTTACCAGTCCTGTTGAAACCGGCACTGAGCGGTACAGCAAAGAAGACATCATGATTTCTGGAGTAACAATACCACGCGGCTCGTTAGTGCTGGCGGCAATTGCTTCGGCTAATCGGGACGAACAGTACTTCAACAACCCAGATGAATTCGACATTGGACGCGAGCCGAACAAGCATCTGGCCTTCGGCCTGGGGTCACACTATTGCTTGGGGGCGCCACTGGCTCGGCTGGAAGCACAAATCGCAATTGCCGCTCTGTTAGAGCGGATTTCCACGATCCGACTTGGTGTTTCGCGCGATCAACTGCGCTGGAATCGGGGATTAATTTTGCGCGGGCTGCATTCCTTGCCCCTAGACGTCACTTGGAAAAAGTGACTTAACTTTCGGGCTAGCACGACAGAGCTCGTGTTAAATCAGGCCGTGCATTCGCGCAAGAATTCTTGCGTGGCAGGATGCTGAGGAGCGTCGAAGATTTGCGCGGGCGGACCACTCTCGGCCACGACTCCCTCGTGGAACACGTGCACGGTTTTGGCAGCGCGGCGGGCGAAGTTCATGGCGTGGGTGACGACGATCATTGTTTGCCCAGTGGCAGCCAAATCGGCCATGACGGCGAGCACCTCGGCAGTCATGCGTGGATCGAGGGCACTGGTTGGTTCGTCGAAGAGCATTGCCTTGGGTTGCATGGCTAAAGCCCGGGCGATGGCCACGCGTTGCTGCTGACCGCCGGAAAGTTTATCAGGCCGGACGTCGACTTTTTCGGCCAAACCGACACGTTCCAATAGTGATTTTGCTCTGTCGACGGCCTTGTCTCGCGGCATTTTCAGGACCCGAATAGGCGCTTCGATCACGTTTCCGAGCACAGTTAGATGCGGAAACAAATTGAACTGCTGGAAAACCATGCCCAGTTGACGTCGCACAGAGCGAATGTTTTCCTGATGGCGTCGATCCTGCCGGCCGGGCGAGAGGGTTCGATCGCCGACTTTCACTTCGCCGGCTTCAAAGGGCTCCAGTCCGTTCAAGCATCGCAGAAACGTGCTTTTACCTCCGCCCGATGGTCCAATGATCGCGGCAACTTCGCCTTGAGCCACTCGGAGTGAAACACCGCGCAAAACCGCCAGCGAACCGTGGCTTTTGTGCAAATTTGATGTTTCGATCATGGCTTGCCCTCCCCCGCCAGCCGCCGCTCGTTCCAGCGTGCGAACACGGATAACGGGAAGCTCATTAGCATGTACAAAACCGCTGTGATGATTGCTAGCGAAACAATTTGGCCAGTGCTGAGCGCCAAGATCGAGTAGCTTTTGGTAAGTTCGACGATCGTAATGACGGAACACACTGAAGTGTCTTTGAACAGTGCAATGAAGTCGTTGGTGATCGGGGGAATAACAATCCGAAAGGCTTGCGGAAGGATAATACGGTTGATTGCCTGGGCGTGTGTCATTCCTAGTGCCAACGCAGCTTCCATTTGGCCGCGCGGAATCGCTTGCAGGCCGGCCCGGTAGATTTCCGACTCGTACGCGGAATAGTTAATCGCCAGACCGGCGATGGCCGCGGCCAGGGCGGGCAACTCCAAGCCGACTTTTGGCAGCAGAAAGAATATGGCAAACAGTTGCAGCATCAACGGCGTTCCACGCAGGACTTCTACATAGAGGCCCAGCGGTTTAGCGATGATCCAGGGCCCATACACGCGGCCGATTGCTACGGCAATGCCAATGGCCACGGCCAGTGGGAATGAGGTAAACGAAAGAAAAACCGTCATACCGGCAGCCCGGAGCAGTACGCTAAGATTGATGCTGACGACTTGCCAAAACGATTGCGATTCGGCCACGGTGGTGTCCGATTGCTTTCGGAGTAGCAGCGTTTGGCGGCGGCCACCTAATTCCCATTTGTTATAGAGTGTTTCCAAACGGCCGTCAGAAATGAGATGCTCTAGAGCCGCATCGATTGCGTTCAACAACCGATTTTCACCCGGCTTAACCAAAACCACGTAGTAACCTGCATTGATCGGCCAGCCTATCAGAGCTAATTCTGGATCGCGCTTGAGGTAGTACAGAGCCGCACACTCATCCTGAACCGTGGCATCAATTCGGCCCGATTTAATATCTTCCAAGGCGTCAGTGGTACCGTCGTAGCGTGTGATTTCGATGTTGTAGCCCAAATCTGTATTGGCATGCTTCAGATAAGTTTCGGCGGCGGTTCCACCCAGAACGCCTACGCGGTAAACAGTTCCGTCGACGGCGCCGGTGCGAAGTTCTTCCCAAGAATGAATGGGACTGTCACTTTTGGCCAGCAGCTGCAAGCCGTAAACGTAATAGGGTCGGCTGCACAAATAATCGCGCATGCGCTGCGGCGTCCGTTCGTAACCGTTTAAGGCAATGTCGATTTGATCATTGCCCAACATTAAAGGCACACGGTCCCATTGGCCTTGTTGGAATTTTGCTTTAACACCCAATTCCCGAGCAAGCATGTCAGCCAGGTCAACTTCGAAGCCGACCAGATGCTGTGGATCTTTCGGCTCAGGAAACACATAGGGGGCGCCGCCCTCCTGGTCGCCGCCCCAGATTAGTGTTCCGCGGCGGTGGATGTCGTCCAAGACATCAGCCGTAGCGGCTTTGGAAAATATCAGTGATAAAGCGATGAGAACCAGTAAACAACGATGACAGCGCCTAAGCAGCGGCAAGAAATGCCAGTAATCCATTGGAAGCGGACGATGATTGCAATGACCGCGATTACCGGCGGCAGGTCGGCGAGCGTCAACACGTGGACAGCTCGAACCGCGTTTATGGCGTTAATTCGCGGCCGCTGTCAACCCGCTTCGATATCGGCAGCGGAAGATGCTACGACTTCGCTGCGAATTGGTGGCAAAAGACGCGCTGCGGCGCCGCTGTGGCGATCAAATTTATCGGATTCGGAAGCCGCCTGCCACCA
>DASXPQ010000098.1:0-5438 GCA_036493575.1 Pirellulales bacterium | reverse complement strand
TGTGCCTCGGCTTGCTCCAGCTGCGGCTGAGAAAAGAGTTGCGGTTGTGAGAAGTCTTGTGGCTGCGAAAAGAGTTGCGGTTGCGAAAAGAGCTGCTGCAATGAATGCTGCCACCACCACTGCGACCTGTTCGAAGGTTTGTGCGGCCTGTTCGATTGCCACAAGTGCCATAGCTGCTGCAATAGCTGCTGTGAAAAATCTTGCGGTTGCGAAAAGTCTTGTGGTTGCGAAAAGAGCTGTGGCTGTGAAGCCGCTGCTCCGGCTTGCTCCAGCTGCAGCGCCTGCAATAGCTGCGGTTGCGAAAAGTCTTGCGGCTGCGAGAAGAGCTGCGGTTGTGAGAAGAGTTGCGGTTGTGAGAAGAGTTGCGGTTGTGAAAAGTCTTGCGGTTGCGAGAAGAGCTGCGGATGCAATAGCTGTGGTTGCAACAACTGCAATCATTGCGGTCACTGCAATTTCTGCAGCATGTTAGACATCTTCTCCTGCCACAAGTGCCATCACTGCTGCAATAGCTGCTGTGAAAAGTCTTGCGGTTGCGAAAAGAGCTGCGGTTGCTCCAGCTGTGGTTGCGAAAAGAGCTGCGGTTGTGAAGCCTCGTGCGGTTGCAGCGGCAGCGCTGCTCCGGCTCCGGCTTCCGCCACTGGCACTGACGCCGCCCCAATGCCTCCGGCTCCCATGGCCGATCCTTCGGCTGCGATCCCCGGAACGCAACGCGTGGTCCAGGCTAGTAAGTATGTCCGCACCAACTAAGTGCGAACTACCTTCGGTTTAAGTATCCAAACTCTGCCCGGTGTGCAAACACCGGGCAGAGTTTTTTTATGCGCAAATTCGATATGGAATTTGGAATTACTGCATTCGCCCTGGCGTTCTACGGGCCATCCGGTCATAGTTATTAAGGTCGGATTTCCGTGAGCGTTTGCGGTTAATGAGGTATGCGCCGTGGTCGATATCCAGTTCTTCAAATCAGTCGTACCCTCCAAGTTTGGCACCGTTTGTGCTTCCCTGATGGCAGCTGGCGTAATTGCGCAGGGATCAAGTGCCCTGGCCCAAGCCCGTGCCATGCGCATGGGGCCGCGGCTCCAATGGCTGCTCCAGCAACAAGAGCAGCAGAACCGTTCCGGCCCTGTCGACCCGAATGCACCCGCGCCGCCGGAAGTTGACGGGCTGGGTCCTTGGCTGAAGCGTTTTCATGAAACCGTTCCGCAGACGGCGGCCGAGTTCGCCGCGCTAGATGCCGACGCACTAACACAGGCCACCGATGCCGTCGAGCAATGGATGATCCTCTGGGGCCGAGTTGCCGCCGGCCAAACGCCGCCAGAGCAAATCAATACCATGGGTCGGCTGCTCGACGCAAAGCAATTTGTCGACCGTGAACTAGACAACCTGCTGATCACGCGCACTCGGTTTGCCATGCTGCCCACCAATGACAACCGCCATGCAGCCTTGCGGGGGTATTTATTGGCTGCTTCCAGACTAATCGATTTGTCGGGCAGGCTGCGCTATGACATGGTCGACATTTTAGACGATACCGCCGATCGCCTTGCTGAATACCCTGGTCCACGTGAACGATTGCTCGAATTGCTGTCAAACAAACAGAATAGCCTTGGCGCTTTGGTGATGGCGGTCGATTTGATCGATGCCGCTCCCGTCAATGCATCCTCCACCGGTGATCCCAACTCGACAAAAACCCAAACGACCCAACTGGCCACCCTCTCGCCGAGAGAGCGGCGCATGGCCATGCGTGTTATGTCCGGCGGTATCAACGGAGGAAGTCCTAGCGCCATTAGTCCGAATGGAATTAACGGAGCGAATGTCAATCCGATAGTCAGCAATTCGTCGCTATCTCCGACCGCCGCGCTGTCGAGCGCTCAAAAAATTGAAGTCATCCAACTGATGGCTGCCGCCGGTACAATCGATTCGGTTTCTGATCTCTCCGCTTTTGTGCTTGACGATGCTACACCACCGAATTTGGTGCTCGCCGCAGCCGAAGCCATTCGCAAGCTCGGTCTGCCGCAAGATCCGCGTCCAGGCCAATCCGATTCGGTTCCCGCACCTGCCATCACGGTCGCAAAACTCGTGGTGCGTATTGGAAAAATCGATGCCGCGCAATGGACGCCTGAAGAACGCGGCCGTGTAGAATCGCTCATGACGTGGCTATCGCAGCGCAACGAACATGGTTTGGAAGGCAATACTTATCAACTTGGCCAGTTCGCGGTACAGCCCGGCGATTGGTTGCTGATGCGCAATCCATCTCCCTACAACTTATTTACCGATTTGTCGCCTGGGCTGTTTACGCACGTGGGCGTAGTAACTGCGGAAAACGGCAGCGACGGCAAGCGGCGCATGGTGGTGGTCGATTTGGAAGAACGGGGCACCAGTATTCCAGCCACTAATGTAGAAACATTTTTAGATCGCACACTAAACTATGTTTTTCTGCGCCATCCAGATGCTGAAGTTGCGCGGGAAATGGGCGAAGCGGCCGCGGCCATCATCGGCAATCCGGCGGAGTTTGATTTGAATTTCCGCACCGATCGCATCGCTGCTTTGAAAGGCCTCCCGCTTGCGGGCCAAAAAATTCAAACCTATTGTGCTGGCTTGTTGCTGTTGTGTGCACAGCAAACTGACGAGCCTCGTGACGTGTTCTTCCCGATTACAGAAACAACTGCCGCGGGTTACACCAGCGCCAATATTGCCAAATTCGGTTTGTCGCTGGGAACAGGATTTGTTTCGCCGACCGGCGCGCTATTTTCGCCGCGGTTGCAAATCGTCGGACGTAGCGAACCGATGTACGACCCGCAGCGGCAAATCGAGCAAGCGATTTACGATCATTTCGCCCAGCTCATTCAAGAAAAAGACTTGCATCCGACCGACGATTTGTTCCAAGCCTTACGGCTCAAAGTGGCCGAGGCCTCTAAAAGCAGCCCGCTTTTGGCCACCGCATTGGCGGCCAGTGCCAACGTGAGCTCCCAGATGGATTTGGTGTCGGCGGCCAAGACCGCCGCCGTGATTGAAACGCTGGATGAAATCGCCACTGTCGCCAGCCGCGAATTTCAAGAGGCCCGCGAAGCAATTGTCGAGGGAGTCCCAGCCATACCCATTGACGGCCAACCCGCCTCCGGCGACCAACGCCAACTTACGCCCGAACAGCGCGCTGCAATCAATAAGTACCGCTCGCGCCATGCGGACTTGGCCGCACGCTGGGATCAGCGTCAGATTTCGCCACGTGGCTTACGCTTGGAGCTAGTGAAGTATTATATCCAGCAGGGTTATCGACAACTTGACGAGCGCCTTGGCAGCGGCGAGAAATGATTGAAACGGCTGCTTTCACCCTTTCAATCGCCTTATGCAACTTCTTCACGTTGGCGCAGCCGTACTGAACCAAACGCCCTTGGCGTGGAATGCCAATCGGACCAACATTCTGGCTGCCATCGGCGAAGCCCGCGGCCGCGGAATCAGCGTGTTGTGCTTGCCGGAATTATGCATTAGTGGCTACGGCTGCGAAGACACATTCCTTTCGCCCGGCGTGCAGCGTATGGCCTGGCGTGTGCTGCAAGAAATCTTGCCCGAAACTACGGGGATGATTGTTTCGCTCGGCCTGCCACTATTACATCAGAATGCGTTGTACGACGTAGCCTGCCTGGCGGTCGATGGCCGTATTGCCGGCTTCACCGCCAAACGTTATTTGGCCGGCGATGGCATTCATTATGAACCGCGCTGGTTCAAGCCTTGGCCCGCAGGGCGGCGTGTATTAACCACGATCGACGGGCAAGAGTATCCGCTTGGCGATATCTACTACGATTGCGGCGGCGTGCGTTTCGGTTTTGAAATCTGCGAAGACGCCTGGGCTGCGAAACGTCCAGGTGTTGAATTGTCGCAGCGTGGAATCGATATCATTCTAAACCCCAGCGCCAGCCATTTTGCCTTCGGAAAGATAGCCATTCGCGAGCGATTTGTGCTGGAAGGCTCGCGCGCTTTCGGCGTGCATTACGTGTATGCGAATTTAGTAGGCAACGAAGCGGGTCGGGCCATTTACGACGGGGGAGCGCTAATCGCTTCCGCTGGAAAAATGATTTCTATGGGTCCGCGCTTTTCGTTCGCCGATTGGTCTGTAACTTCAGCATTGGTGGATATTGACGCCGCACGACTCAGTCGCGCACGCACCGGCAGCTTCACCCCGGAATTCGTCGAGGAAGCGGATGAGTGCATACGCATTCCGTTTGCGTACCCACCCTGCGAACCGGCAACTCAAACGCTCGAGCGCGCAGCGTGGGAGACCGGCGCACACATCAAAGAAGAAGAATTTGTCCGGGCCATCTCACTGGCGCTATTGGATTACATGCGCAAGAGCCGCTTGCGCGGATTTGTGGTATCGATCAGTGGCGGCGCCGATTCAGCAGCGGTTTCCTGCCTGGTAGCACTGATGGTTCGCTTTGGCATTGCCGAATTGGGCCGCAAGGTCTTTCTGGCCAAGCTGCAATACTTCAATGAAATCCAGTCCGCTCAAGACGAACGAGAAATCATCGGTCGCTTGCTGGCCTGTGTCTATCAGTCCACGCAGCATAGTGGCAAGATTACTTTGAATGCGGCTCGCGGCGTGGCCGAAGCGATCGGCGCAGAATTCTTCCAATTCGATGTCGACCGTGTGGTGAACGATTACATTAACCTGGTGTCGCGCGCCATTGGACGGGAATTGTCGTGGGACAAAGACGACGTCGCCCTGCAGAACATTCAAGCACGAGCCCGTTCCCCTGGCATATGGCTACTGGCCAATTTGCGCGGGGCGCTATTGGCCTCGACCAGCAATCGCTCTGAAGCAGCAGTCGGTTACGCCACTATGGACGGGGATACCAGCGGCGGCATCAGTCCAATCGCAGGAATCGACAAAGCATTTTTGCGACGCTGGCTGCGTTGGTTGGAGACGACTGGGCCGCAGGGCCTTGGCTCAATCCAGGCGCTGCATGCCGTTAATGTGCAGGAGCCTACGGCCGAACTCCGCCCGCCGTCCGCCGCCCAAACTGACGAAGCCGATTTAATGCCCTATGAATTGCTCGACGCCATCGAACGCGCCGCAATTCGTGACAAGCACAGTCCGCTGGAAGTATTTAAAGTCATGCAAATGCAATTCGCTCAATATTCTGCCGAGCAGTTGCTCACTTGGATCGAACGATTCTTTCGGCTTTGGTCGCGCAATCAATGGAAGCGCGAACGTTATGCTCCCTCCTTTCATGTGGACGATGAAAATCTCGATCCGAAAACATGGTGCCGCTTTCCTATTCTCTCCGGCAGCTACGATCGCGAACTGGCCGAACTGCGCGACTTTGTTCTAAAATCGCACAAGCACTAATTTCGCACGACTAGCTCCTCATTTACGGAGAACTGTTTATGTTTCTGGCCGACGGCACATGGCATGACATGTTTTATTTAAATTTGCCGGTGATTGA
>DASXPQ010000097.1:0-4912 GCA_036493575.1 Pirellulales bacterium | reverse complement strand
CATTTCCACCAGCGTGTGAATTTCCTCGCTGGCGCGAATGGCCTCATCCATGGGCTTGAGGAGCGCATTCAAGCCTTTGAGCTCCATCACCGTGGCCTGGGCCGCCGCCTGATTATTCCAGAAGCCGTCGGCTGTCATCCGTTGTTCGATGTCTGCGGCCAGCGATTTTTTGGTGGCGTAGTCAAAGACTGTCCCGCAGTTGCAGGATCCGTTTGCGAATGCGTTCAGCCCGATCGGTCAGTTCTTTTTCCATGATTCAGTAACTAAAAGGCAGATTGGCGAGGCCAGACAAAATTTGACTCGTGGAATTATACGCCGCCGCCATGTCGGTTGTCATCCACGGTTTGCTAGGGTTTTCAGCAAGCGATATGATGACCGCTGGTCTAAATCAAATCAGTTCTTCCATTTCCACCGTTCGCCAATCATGCGCTGGCCCCTGCGTTACCAAATTCTGATTCCGTTCGCCCTGGTGCTCTTGGGCGTCATTTGTGCAGTTAGCGCGCTTAATGCCGTGCTGGCAACCCAGCGGGCGAAAAATCAGATTGAAGAGCAGCTGCAGGGCATCGCCGCCACACTGGCCGATTCCAGCTTTCCGCTCACCGACATGGTGTTGCGCCAAATGCACGGCCTGTCCGGCGCCGAATTTGTATTTACCGATCAAGACGGACGCGCACAAGCAGCAAGCAATCAACTGGATTTACCCCCAGGCGAAACTCCCACCGTCGTCGAAAACTGGCAGCAGCTACGCCTCGGCCCACCGGTGACAATTAGCAAGCAGCGTTTTTTTGAAATGGTGCTGGCCATCCACAGTCGCGGTCTGCAGCAGGCGGGCCGGCTGCACATTTTTTATCCAGAAAAATTCTGGCAGGAAGCTCGAACCGAAGCGGCGCTGCCATCGCTGGTCGTCGGAGCGATCGCGCTGCTGGCGACCGCGCTCTTGGCCGCATGGATTGCCCACCGGTTAACGCGCCCCATTCTTGAATTACGGTCGCAAGTCAGCCGCATCGCCAAAGCAGATTATTCGCCCATGCCGCTGCCGGCGCGCAACGACGAACTGCGCGACCTGGGTGTCGCCGTCAATCGCATGGCAGGGCAACTGGCCGAAATGGAACGGGCCATCCGCCGCAGCGAACGGCTGTCGCTGCTGGGACAACTGGCTGGCGGCCTGGCACATCATCTGCGAAACAACATCACCGGCGCCCTGATGGCCGTGCAACTTCACGCCCGCGAGTGCGATGCCGATCCGGAAAGCCTCGACGTTGCCTTACGTCAGTTGGCGCTGACCGAAGAAAACCTCAAGCAGTTTCTCGCCGCCCCGCAAAGTCCGAACTTGACGCCCGCCATGCAGCGCGCGGCCTGCCGGCTGCCCGATGTGATTCACGAAGTGGTCGAATTACTTGATCCTTCGCTGCGGCACCGTCGCGTGCAATTATCGGTCGTGGAAAAGGCAACCGCAGGCGAATCGTTCGAAGCCGATGCCGCTCAACTTCGCCAACTGCTGATGAACCTGGTCCTAAACGCCGCTGATGCTGCCGGCCCTGGCGGCTGGGTGCGAATTGAAACCGAGTGCATGAACCTGGTCGAGTCGGATTTAAAACAACAGAGCCAACTCGTGCTGCGCGTGCTCGATAATGGCTCTGGCCCGCCGTGGGAAATCCTTGATCGGCTCTTCGAACCGTTTGCCACCAGCAAGCCGGAAGGCGTCGGGCTCGGCTTGGCGGTCGCGCAGCAAATCGCCCAATCGCACGGCGGCCGGATTGTATTTCACCGCACCGGCCGCGAAACTTGCTTTGAAGTGCATTTGCCGGTCACCAGTCCCTTATCACCAGCTGCTATCCACAAGCTGCTATCTACCAGCCACTAATCCGTCGCCATGTCCAACATCCTCATTGTCGACGACGAAGAAAGCATCTGCTGGGGACTTAGTCGCCTCTTGAGCGGCGAGGGGCACACGGTGCGCGTTGCTTCGTCGGCAGAGGAGGCGCTGGAAAACGTCCCGCAAGCCAAGCCCGACTTGGTGGTGCTCGATGTTCGCTTGCCGGGTATGGATGGTCTTTCAGCGATGGGCAAATTTCGTGATCTGGCCGGTCCCGTGCCAATTGTGGTCATCACTGCATTTGGCAGTTTGAACACGGCCGTGGCCGCTCTGAGAGAAGGCGCTTTCGATTACTTGCCGAAGCCTTTCGATTTAGATCAGGCGGCCGCCGTGATCCATCGCGCGCTAGCCACGCCGGAAGCAGGTGGAACATCTGCATCGGACGCACCTGCCACGCCGTCTCCCGATGACGAGCTGTTCGGCGCCAGCCCCGCCATGCAGGATGTTTTCAAACGGATTGCGCTCGTCGCCCCTTCTGATACCGCCGTGATCATCAGCGGCGAGAGCGGCACCGGCAAGGAGTTGGTCGCCCGGGCTATCCATCGGCATTCATTGCGCTGCGGCGCGCCGTTGGTGCCGGTAAATTTGGCGGCCCTTAGTCCCACATTGGTCGAAAGCGAACTTTTCGGCCATGTGCGGGGAGCTTTCACTGGTGCCACTAGTGCCCGGCAGGGCTTGCTGGAATTGGCCAATGGCGCGACAGTATTTTTTGATGAGGCGGGCGATATTCCGCTTTCGGTGCAAGTGAAATTGCTGCGCGTCCTGGAGCAACACGAAGTGACGCCGGTGGGCGATACCCGGCCCCGCCGCACCAGTTTCCGCGTGGTTGCGGCCACCAACCGCGACTTGCGAAAGGAATGTGCCGAAGGCCGCTTCCGACAGGATTTGTTTTTTCGGCTGGCAGTATTTGAAATTACTTTACCGCCGCTCCGCGAGCGCCGCGAAGAAATTCCACAATTGGCCGAGCGTTTTTTACGCCGCTGGGCGCCTGTCGATCAACCCCCGCCACATCTCATGGATGAAACGGTGGCTGAACTGTGTCGCCGCGACTGGCCCGGCAATGTCCGCGAATTGCGCAATGCTGTGGAACATGGCGCCTTGATGGCCCGCGGCCGCGCCATTGCTCCGGAACACTTGCCGCCGCCAACCTTTTTAGATCAGCCACTCCCCGCCGATCCCGCTGCGGTGCTTGAAACCGCAGTAAACATGTGGGCGCAATGTCAACTTACTTCGGCGCGCCAACACGACGATTTATATCAGCGGTTTTTGAACGCCACCGAAGGCGGCCTATTCGACGCGGTGCTTTCCGCCACCGGCGGTAATCGCGCCCAGGCCGCAGCCCTACTGGGCATCCACCGTGCCACGCTGCGCAAAAAACTCAGCGGCGAGGCAGATGCGGAATAAGTTTTGTTCTCCGCAAAGTTGACAACGTCTATGGGAATGGACCGAGCCCCTCGGTAGATATATGATCACCCATTGTGAGTTACACAAGCGTCTGTCAAACAGGATGGTGAAAAGATGGCGCGAAGCGAAACTGTATTATCTGTTTTTGTGGCCTCACCAGCCGACGTAAGTGACGAACGAGCGCAGCTAGAAGAAGTAATCCGAGAGCTCAATATCACTTGGAGCCGGGAATTGGCGCTAAGGTTTGAGTTGGTCCGATGGGAAACTCATGCTTACCCTTCCTTAGGGAAGGATGCGCAGGACGTCATAAACAAAGAAATTCCGAACGATTACGATATCTTCGTTGGAATAATGGGATGTAAATTCGGTACTCCAACGAATCGGGCTGGCTCCGGAACAGTAGAAGAATTCATGAGGGCAAAGGCGCGGCACGACACGGATTCGTCCAAAATTAAAATCATGTTCTATTTCAAGGATGCACCCGTATCGCCAAGTACAATTGATCTGGACCAGCTCAATAAAGTTCGCGAATTTAAGCAGTCGCTAGGGAGCGAAGGTGGACTATATTGGAGCTTCGTCGACGTCGCGTCCTTTGAGAAACTGTTGCGATTGCATCTTACGCGCCAGGTACAGGCGTATTTGCATGATGTAAAAATTGACAACTCAAAAGTTGCTGCAACGCCCAGTCAAATCACCAAAATTGAAGATGAAAATGAAGAACCTGGAATTCTCGATCTTGTAGAAGGCTTTGAGGCCCGATTTCAAGAAGTAGTTAAAACGAGTGAGCGGATTACAGTCGCCACAACTGATCTTTCGCAGAGGATCAGTTTCAGCACAAGTGAGGTCAACCGACTAAAGGCAAACAATGCCTCACTCTTGGATAGGGCGGCATTGAAGAGGACGATTGATCGACTAGCCACCGACATGGACCAATACGCCGTCCGGATGGAGGCCGAGGGCGCTGTATTCGGTGACAATTTCAATAAAGGCATGGATTCTTTTATTCATATTGCGACTCTTTCTGCAGGAATGTTTGATCCAAAAAATCAAACTGCCGTCGACGAAGCGCAAACGGCTTTAGCCAACATTCGTCAATTGATAAGTGGCTTGGGAAGTATGCGAGAAAAAATTGCGGGCTTTTGTGAAGGTATTCGTACCTGGCCACCTATGACCACACAACTGAATCACGCTAAACGAACCGTTTTGATGGCACTTGGGCATTTGACTGAAGTGGTCAAGTCGGCCGAGAATTTAGGGAAGGAAGCCGAAGGAGGTCTTGTAGATCTTTTACAAAGTCCGCCTAACGAAAAAAGATGTACGACCGATAGTCGGTAGTCTGATAAACCATGCTTATCTCCTTGCAAAGATCCCCCCGCGCGGCGATAAACAATTCTACTCAAAAAATGTCGAAGGATAGTTAAAGGACAACTGCACACCACGCACCCGTAGCTCAATTGGATAGAGCATCAGTCTTCGGAACTGAGGGTTGGGGGTTCGAGTCCCTCCGGGTGTATTACCACAGCGACCGAGAGCAGAAGGTACGCTAGCCATGTTACTGTCGTCGGCTGAGCAAAAAAACTGTGCTGATGCTCCGGGAGCGCTCGCCGAATATTATTTTGCCGTCGAGATTAG
>DASXPQ010000096.1:0-3867 GCA_036493575.1 Pirellulales bacterium | reverse complement strand
GATGATTTTGCCCAGGGCCTCTGGGGTCAGTTTATCCAGCATTATCGTGTTCGTCGGATGGTTTCCTTCGAATACCCGATGCGGCACCTGATAATCGGGCACGCCGTCGGTGACCACCTGCTCGCGTGTTTTGCCGAAAGCCAGGGCTTCAGTCTGAGCGAAAAAATTCGCCATCAATAGTTCATGATGCCGCCCCAGCGGATTCAATGTTTGATTGAATCCAATAAAGTCGCACGGTATCAGCTTCGTTCCCTGGTGAATCAGCTGATAGTACGCATGCTGGCCATTGGTGCCGGGCGTGCCCCAGACAATCGGGCCAGTCTGATAATTCACCCGGTTGCCATCCAAATCAACGCTTTTGCCGTCGCTCTCCATATCCAGCTGCTGCAAGTATGCCGACAGGCGACCCAAATAATGGTCGTACGGCAAAATGGCCACTGTCTGCGCGCCGAGAAAATTGTTGTACCAAATGCCAATCAGCCCCAAGAGCGCCGGCAGATTTTTTTCCAAGGGCGTTGTACGAAAATGCTCGTCCATCGCATGGAAGCCCGCCAGCATTTCGTGGAAGCGGTCGGGACCTATCGCAATCATCAGCGACAGGCCGATGGCCGAATCGTACGAGTACCGACCACCGACCCAATCCCAAAACTCAAACATGTTGGCGGTGTCGATGCCGAACTTGGCGACTTCCTTGGCATTGGTCGAAACGGCCACAAAGTGTTTGGCCACGGCTTTGTCGTCCTTCAATTTCGCCAACGACCACTGCCGCGCCGTTTGGGCATTGGTCATCGTTTCCAGCGTGGTAAACGTTTTGGAAGAAATAATGAACAGCGTTTCTTCCGGGTCCAAATCGTGCGTGGCTTCGGCGAAATCGGTCCCGTCGATGTTCGAGACAAAGCGGAACGTGCGGCTGCGATCGCTATAAAACCGCAGCGCTTCGTACGCCATCACCGGCCCCAAATCGCTGCCGCCGATGCCGATGTTGACGATGTTTTTGATTGGCTTGCCCGTGTGCCCGCGCCACTCGTTGCTGCGAATGCGGTTCGAAAACGCAGCCATTTTATCGAGCACCGAATGCACCTCAGGGACCACATCCTGTCCATCGACCAAAATCTTCTCTCCCTTAGGCGCCCGCAGAGCGACGTGTAGCACAGCGCGGCGTTCGGTCACGTTGATTTTTTCACCAGCAAACATGCCGGTAATACGTTCGCGCAATCCACTTTCGGCAGCTAATTGCAACAGTAGCCGCAGGGTCTCGTCCGTGATGAGGTTTTTGGAGTAATCGAAATACACTCCCACCGCCTGCTGCGTGTAGCGTGTGCCCCGCTCTTTGTCGTCGGCGAATAACTTTCGCAAGTGCGTGGCGCGGATTTGCTCGGCGTGTTGGGCAAGTGCCTTCCAGGCCGGGCGCTGGGTGGTGGGCAGAATTGCGGTTGGCATAGAAAAACCTCCGTAAGCGAAGACACTTCATCCGCTGGCCACATCAGAAGTGACAGCATAACGCTGCCCAAGGGCTGCTGAACAGGGCTTGCCGGTCTGAGTTTGAAAACGCCAAAGCAAATTAACTGGAATCGCGGAGGCCTAGCAGTATAATCAAAGCGCGGAGCCGAAAATCCAGTCATTGCATCGAGCAATATTGTGTCGACCAATCCCGAAAATTTGAAAGCTACGCTCGACCAGTTGCACCAAGAACTGGCGCAAATAGACCAGGTTGATCCGGCCCTTCGCGAGCAGCTCATTCAATCGCTGGCAGAAATCCAAGCCGCTTTGCGCAACAAACCAAACGTGGGCCAGCCGTCCTCCGGCAAAACGGAAAAACGAGAATCACTGGTTGCCCGGCTGCGCGACACGGCACGCCGTTTTGAAGAAACCCATCCGGCACTGGCCGCGAACATTGGTGGCCTGATCGATACGTTGGGCAGTAGCGGAATTTGAATGGCGTTAGCCTAGTAGCCCGCGCCGCTATCTTACTTATTAGCCGCGGAACCGTTTGCGCCTTTTGCGGCCGGTTTCTTCTTCGGAGCATCACTCAACGTGCTGGACAGAGTAACTCGCATTTGCTGCGCATAAGCCAAGCCGGGTTGTGAGTAGTACCCGACGGCGTCCACTTTGTCTCCCGCCTGGGCCCAGCGAAAATCGCTCACGTTGACTTTAATTGATGGGTTGGAGCCTAATTCGGCCGCATAGGTTCCATTTGTGGTTTGCACCGTCAGTTGATTGCTTTTGATGCTCTTGATATGGCCAATCACAGTATTATTCACCATCGCTGCCGGATCTTTCTTGCCCGCGACTTCTTGCTTAATGGTAGTCATCGCCGCCTGCGGCGAAATAAGCTCCAGCTCGTTGACCGGCGCGGTGGCGTTTCCCTTTTTGTCGAACTGACTGGTAAATCGCACCAGCATGTCAGGCTTGAGAAAACTGACGTCGGCCGTGCCTGTGACTTCAATCACACAATTCTTTTCCGGCGCCAGTCGCCAATTGGAGCCATTTGCATCGACGACTTCCAAGCCCCGTTCGCCAATTCCCACAATGGTGGCGGTGCCTTGGAACCGCTGCGGACCGGCATTTTTTGTTGAAGTGGGGTTCGAATACGGATTAGTTTTCGCTCGATTAGTTCTGGGGACATACGGCATCATCCCGCCCATGCCGTAACCTTGTGCCCACGCTGACTGGGTGTCGAGCGAGCCAACCACTACTGCACCAATGGCGAGTGCTCTCCACAACAACCAACTGCGGCTGAAAACTCCGACAAATTTGTTCCGGCTGAAAATCATCATACATGCCTCCGAATCTGCCACGGAGCACGCCGCTGCGACATGCTCTGCCTATATTTCAATTGAAGCCCGCCAAAGTTGAAAAGTCAACTTTTCAGCCAAATAGCATGCTGACTGATTCATTGCGGTGGATGCGTTTAATGGCCTGCCCCAGTAGCGACGCTACGGAAACCACTTTGATTTTCGGCAGCGTTTGATTCGTCTTCAGCGGAATGGTGTCGGTAATGGCCACGGTATCGATTGGCGCCGTAGTCAACCGTTCGATGGCCGGCCCCACTAGCACGCCGTGCGTGGCAGCCACGTGAATCGCTTTCGCGCCGTTTTCCTTGAGCACTTTGGATGCGCCGCAAATGGAGCTGGCAGTGCTGATCATGTCGTCGAACATCAGCACGATTTTATCTTTAACCGACGCGCCGATGATGTTTTCCTGCTTCGTGGAATCGGGACTGGTGCGTCGCTTATCGACCACAGCCAGCGGCGCGCCCAACCGGCTGGCATGCCCTAGGGCGCGCTTGATGCCACCTTCGTCGGCGCTGACGATCACAATCTCGCTCTTGTTTAAATTCTGTTCGCGAAAGTATTCATTCAGCACCGGTGCGGCATACAGGTGATCGACCGGTACGTCAAAAAACCCCTGCAGCTGCGCGGCATGCAGGTCCATCGCCAACACCCGATCGGTGCCGGCGCGGGTAATAATGTTGGCGACCAACTTCGCGGTAATCGGCACCCGGCCGGCGTCCTTGCGGTCCTGGCGGGCATAGCCGAAATATGGCAACACGGCGGTGATGCGGAAGGCGCTGGCTCGCAGAAAGCTGTCGATCATAATCAACAGCTCCATCAGGTTTTCGTTCACCGGCGGGCAAGTGGGCTGCACGATGAACACATCGCGGCCGCGCACGTCTTCATCGATTTTGCAAGAAATTTCGCCGTCGGTGAAATTGCCGATGGTCATTTTTCCCAGCGGCAAACCCAAATACTCACCAATCTTCCCGGCAAGAGCGGGATTAGCCCGGCCGCTGAAAATTTTAAGATCATTCATATCGCAGACGTCGACGGATGAGCCGGAACTCGAATTGCAGAAGTCACGGGCTGA
>DASXPQ010000095.1:0-4575 GCA_036493575.1 Pirellulales bacterium | reverse complement strand
ATGCTCGTTGGCGGACGTCGACCACTCAGCTACAACTTGGTTCATGGCAGACTTTCTTCCCACCGCTTCGTTGGCGATGCTTCGGTTACGAGCCGAACTACTGGCACGAGTCCGGCAATTTTTTGCTGAGCGAAGATTCTTGGAAGTCGAAACGCCCATTTTGTCGGCCGACGTAACCGTGGATCGGCATTTGGATCCGATGTCGACAGTTTTGGCGGACGATGCACGGCGGCCGGAAATTGGTCGCCGGCTATGGCTGCAAACTTCGCCCGAGTTTGGCATGAAGCGGTTGCTGGCCGCGGGGGCACCGGCGATCTATCAAGTCACCCGAGCGTTTCGCAACGGCGAAGTCGGGCCGCTACACAACCCGGAATTTACGATTGTGGAATGGTATCGCACAGGGGACGACATGCAGACGGGTATGTCGCTGTTGTCCGAATTTTGTCAGGCGCTGCTCGGCGCGCCGGTAGTGGAGCGGTTGTGTTATGCCGAGGCGTTTCAGAAGCACGTTGGAATAAATCCGCACTTGGTCGGTGCTGCGGAGTTGGCGGCTGCGGCGCGCGAAAAAGGAATTAATGTGTCTGAGGGATTGGGTGATGATCGGGACAGTTGGTTAAACTTGCTACTGGCCGAGTGCGTGGAGCCACATTTAGGACAGTCCGCGCCGACCATTTTGTACGATTATCCCGCCAGCCAAGCAGCTTTGGCGAAAGTGCGCGACGAAAAGCTATCGGTTGTTGGAAATTTATCTGCGCCGTCGACTATGAAGATCGCTGAGCGGTTCGAGTTATATTACCGTGGTGTCGAACTGGCCAACGGGTATCATGAACTGCTCGATGCTGCTGAATTGCGGCGTCGCAACTCCGCGGCCAATGCGGCGCGGGCGACGATGGGTAAACCGCCATTGCCAGAGGAAAGTCGTTTGCTGGCAGCCATGGAAGCTGGACTGCCAGCTTGCACCGGCGTGGCTTTGGGTTTTGATCGCCTGGTAATGCTTGCGGCGGGCGCTAAAACGCTGGCCGAGGTAATCGCCTTTCCCATTGAGCGAGCCTGAGCGGCACGGCGGCTGCACGGGGCAAAAGCTCGCATGGCGTCGGTTGACCGTGCGCGCCATAATATGCCGGCCTGCGTAGAATAAAAATACGGATGAATCCTCCTTAGCAATGTGAATTGAATCTTATATAGCGGGGTGCTTGTTATGTCGCTGCGTTTGGTCGGTAAACTTCGTGTTTATTTTTCCGTCGTGATTTTTGGCCTCCTGTTGGCGGCGGCAGCAGTGGCCCGGGCGGAAAATGAAGGTCAGGATGACTTGGATCAAGCAACGGAAAAAAAATTGTCGGCCGATAGCTTGGACGACCTAGCGCAAGTTGCCACCCTGTGCGAAAGCGCTCTGAAAAAGGGGCTGGACGATTCGAATACCCAGTTTGCCAATAATCTGCTGAACGGCACGTTGATGGAACGGGCCAATGTAATTACCAAAAACATTGTGGAACGCAAGCCGCAGGGATGGCCTCAATTGCGTTTGTTGGCGCTGGCAGATTTGGAAAAAGCGCTAAAGATCGATCCGAAACTTGCCGCGGCGCATTTGTTGACCGCGCGTTTACAGCAGCTACCGGGAGGCGATCGTGCCGTGGCACTAAAGGAAGCGCAGCAGGCGTTTGATCTATCAAAAGATAAACCGGAAGAACAAGTGGCAGCGCTGGTACTCCAGGCAGCGTTGAGTGATGACGCGGAGAAGAAACTCGATTATTTCAGCGAGGCACTCAAAATTGCGCCAAATAATCAAGAGGCCCTACGGCAACGCGGAATGTATTTGCTGCTCTCGGGAAAAGTGAAAGAGGCGCTCCCGGATTTAGAAGCTGCTTCCAAAGCTGACTCGGACAATCCGGCGCTATATCAAGTGCGTGGTCTGGCATTATTTATGTTGAAGCGCAACCCGGAAGCAATCGAAGCATTCACCAACGAAATCAAGTACGAACCGGATGCCGCGATGCCGTACCTGCACCGAGCGCGGGTCTATGCGGCCGATAAAAAAACGAAGGAAGCACTGGACGATATTGAACACGCAATCAAAACCGAGCCTGACAATTCGCAAAATGTCGGACCAGCATTGTTGTTAAGGGCGCAGGTACATCAACAAGCCGGGGATGCCAAGGCGGCGCGGGCCGACTTGGACGAAGCCCTGAAGGGAACCCCGGGTTGGGCGCCCGCATTGGAATTCAGAGCAATTTTGTCGGCAGGCGACAGCGATTATAGCCAAGCCATCGACGATCTGAAGGAACTGCTCAAAGTTGCGCCCAAAAGTTTGGAATTGCTGAACCAATTGGGAATGCTTTACGAAGCCAACAAGCAACCGCGCAAAGCGATTGCGAAATATTCGGACGTGCTCGCCATTGACTCTGAAAATTTCATGGCACTTCGCGGGCGCGCGGATGCGTACCTGAACATCGGCGATCATGCAAAAGCGGTAACGGATTACGAAGCAGCGCTAAAACTTAAGCCCGACGAGCCTGGCGTGCTGAACAATTTGGCTTGGGTGCTGGCCACTTCGACCGATGATGGCGTGCGGAACGGAAAGCGCTCGATCGAATTGGGCACACAGGCCGCTAAATTGGGCGACTACAAGCAAGCTCACATACTCAGCACCTTGGCAGCAGGTTATGCGGAAACGGGCGATTTCGATAAGGCCCGAGAGTGGTCGCAAAAAGCGGTGGATCTTGGCAGCGACGATGCCGATACGAACGCACAGCTTAAGAAAGAGCTCACCAGCTATCAGGATAAAAAGCCGTGGCGTGAAAAGCAGGTGATTGACGAAAAGGACGACGGTAAGTCGTCGTCGGAAAAGCATTCCTCAGCTAAAAAGCTACCCGGTCCGCCAGCGATTTCGGACACGGACTCCGCTGCGAAAAATGCGGGCGTGAAACACAACTAGCGACGAAAGCTTTGCGTCGCAAGATTTTGCCACTTTACTCAGGCGGGGGCCGCCGCTTGGGTGGCGTATTGGTCAGCCCAGGCGCGCAAGTCGTCTACGCCTTTGCGGTGGCAGAAATCGCCAAAAGTTTCACCCTCTTGGCGGTCGTGCTTGAAGTAAACAAACAGGGGTACCAACGTAGGCACCACTTCTTCGGCTGGAACCAAATCTTTGTAAATCGTGTTCATGCGGTCCCCCAACAGGCGGCCGCCGACAAACACCGTGTACTTGCCGACGGTTTTGCCGACCAAACCGATATCGCAGTTGTAGGGCCGGGCGCAGCCGTTGGGGCAGCCGGTCATGCGGAGCGTAAACACTTCGCGCGACAAGCCGAGCTTGGACAGCTCCACTTCCAATTGATCGATCATGCCGGGCAAGGCCCGTTCGCTTTCAGTAATCGACAAGCCGCACGTGGGAAATGCGACGCAGGCCATGGACCAGCGGCGAACGTTGGAAATTTCTTCCGAAAGCGGCACGTGATGGCGACGCAAAATTTCTTCCAGTGGGCCGCGCGCCTCCGGAGGTAAATCGCAAAACATCAGGCTTTGATGCGCGGTCAAGCGGAGACTGGGATGGAAGGTATGGCACACTTCGCGCAAGGCGGTTTTAAGCTGGATGTGCTCGTCGTCTTTGATGCGGCCGTTTTCAATGTTCAAACCGTAAAACCAGCGGCCGTCCCCTTGTTCGTGCCAGCCCATGTGGTCGTCGAAGCCCCGCACGTCTTCCGGATCCGGCGGCGCCAGCGGCTGGCCGTAATATTCTTCCACCTTGGCTTTGAACCAATCCAAGCCGCGATTGGCGATCAAGTATTTCAGACGGGCGACTTTGCGGTCTTCGCGATTACCGAAATCCCGCTGCACTTTGAGGATTGCTTCGCAAACGCCAATCGCCTGATGCGGTTCGATGAACGCCATCCGCTTCGCGACGGCGGGGAAGGTTTTGTGAGCGCTGGGGGTGACGCCCATGCCGCCGCCGACCAGCACGTTGTAGCCGACAATCTTCCAGTCGCGGCAAATGGCCATCAGCCCCACGTCGTTGGCATACAAATCGACGCAATTATCGCCAGGCAAGCCGATGGCGAATTTGAATTTTCGTGGTAAGTAGGTCGGACCGTAAATGGGTTCGACGTTTTTGTCGTTGGCTGAACTGGGCGCGCCATTGGCGGCGTGTCCATTAGAACCGCTGCCGCCCAAATATTGATCTTCATTGGTGGCCGGGTCGCGCAGCCAAATTTCGTAGTAGGCGCGGGTGTGCGGCGTAAAGTGAACCGCCAACTGATCGGCCAGCGCCTGCATTTCGGCATGCACCGAATCGTTGTAATGCGGCGCGGGGCAGCACATCACATTGCGCTTAACGTCGCCGCAAGCAGCCAGAGTGGAAAGCTTGATTTCGTTGATGCGGCGGATGGTTTCCTGCAGATTCCGCTTAGGAATGCCGTGCAATTGCAATCCCTGGCGGCTGGTGATGCGCAGCGTGCCATTGCCGAGCTCATCGCACATGGATAGTTCACCGAGCAACTGCTCGGACGTCAGCTTGCCGCCGGGCACCGCGGACCGGACCATGAAAATGTATTGGCGGAGACTTTTTCCACCTTCTTGCTTGAC
>DASXPQ010000094.1:0-3663 GCA_036493575.1 Pirellulales bacterium | reverse complement strand
TTTCAACCTGCCGGTCGGCGAACGGCCATTTGGTGGCGCGCTGGTAATGACTGACGAATTCCGCTAGGGCGGCGTAGAACTGGTCGAGTTCCGCCGGCGGTGATTTACCGACCGCCAAAGTGTCGGCGATGGCAAGCGCGGGTTGAACTATCTCTGCGTACAATTTGACGGCTTGCGGATCGGCCACGGGAAACTGCTTTTGAAACAGTTCGATAATCCGCTGGACCGCTTGGACGGCCGCGAACTGATCCGCCGGCTGCGATCCATGAGTGCGAAAGGCGACGTAGAACACCGGGAAGGCATCGGCACCCAACTCCGCATTCGTCAGCTTTGCAAGCTGACCGATTTGGCGTTGCGCCACCTGCTCGGCAGGCTTGGGTTTCCAGGCAGCGGCCAGGGCAGAGTTGACTGTGAGGTCGCGCTTATTCTGTTTCAGATCAAGTTTTTCGATGTCTTGCGAGACTGCTTGCGCGACTTCCAGCCATTGGAAAACTTCTGCGGCTGTTTTGTCATCCGTGAACGGATTGGCCAACGCCGTCGTTGCCGTGACGGCTGATGTGCTGCGTTTGCTTGCTGCGGCCTCAATGAGCAACTTTGCCGCTGCTGCTCGTCGGTAGGCGGGCGCTAATAGCGGCGTCGGTTTTGTAGGATCGGCGTACGCGGTCGTTAACAAGTCGGCGATTTTCGCCCAATTGGGCTGCGACAGCGTTCGAAAAACACGCGATTGGACAAACTGTGTGTATGCGTCGACGGGCTTAGCACGTTCAATTAGTGAAGTTAATTCCTGACGATCCGGAGAATTCTGGGCCAGTAAGCACTCTGCGTGAAATGCATCGATGGTGCCGTTGGCAAGACCGGCGGCTTCCACCTGATCGAAATCTTGTAACAGTTGCGGCAATTCCTGCGGTGTGGGTGCATTCGGCTGGGCGGCCCGCTGAATTAAGCGCGCGGCAAGCAATTTGGCCAAACGTTGCTGGGTGGGCTTGTCGACGGGATCTAAATCGCGCGCCTTCGCGGTCAACTGAATCGCCCCGTCCAGCAAGCCGCTCTGTGCCCCCAGGGCCAGCGATTCGGCAGCTTCGCAGATCATGCTGCGCAAGTTTGGCGTGATTTTTCCCAACAGCAGGCCGGCATCGGCGACCGCTTTGTCGGTGTCGGCGGGTTTTGTGGCCGGATCGCGCAGCTGGATCAGGAGCCCTGTGGCAGTCATTTCCGATTTCAGATCGGAATCGGCCGGTAATTTTTCGGATACCGCTTTCAGGATCTTTCGCGCTGCGTCGTAGTTTTTGGCATCGAGCGCGGTTTTGACTTTGAACATTTCCAGTTCGGCGCTGGTGCCAAGCTGCTCTAACTTTCCTGCTAATGCGGTGGCTTGATCGGCCGGCAATGTTTTTAATAGCGGCTGGACATTGCCGGTCACTTGAGAGCGCAAACTATCGACGCGAGTCCGTTCCCATGAATTCAACGCCAGCGCGGCCGTCGGCGCGGGACCTTTGCTAAGGGCGATGTAGGCCAAGAATTCGTCCAGCACGGTGGTCCAATCGGCCGGAGTCGTTGCGGGCAGACCGGTGGCGAGCAGTAATAGTCCGGCGTGCAGAGGTTGGTACTCGGCCGGTAAATCCGAAGTTTTCCCCAACTTGTTCAAGCCAGCGACCGCCGCAGCGTAGTCGCCTTGCTGAACCTGACATCGGGCGATAACAAATTGAGCGTCACGGTCGCCGTCGAAACGCTTCAGCAATGCACGGGCGATATCGAGCGCCCTTGTTGGTTGACCATTTTGCAATTCGTCCTGTGCGGCGGCGAGCCAAGCGGTGTGGATTCTCTCTTGTGCTTTTTGCCGATCGTCGGGCGTCAGGCCGATGCCGCTGGAGGCGTCATCAAGCTCCGCCAAGGCACGGACAAAGGATCGGCGCTCTGCGAGCGAATCGATATAACTCAAAAACGCTGTTCGAAGCCGTTTTTGTAAATTTTCCTTTTCGTATTCCGGCAATTTGCTGGGCGCCTTATCCAGCAGATCCAAGGAAGCATTGAAATCGCCGTCGTTGATTTTCTTCTGCACCGCCTGAATATACTGGGCGATTGGATCCGCGGGCGCTGCCTCGCTTGCACCCGTTTCCTTGGTCGCGGCCGTTGCGGCATCGTCGCTGGCTGGCTCTTGATTCTTAGCCGTAGATTGTTGGCCTGCGATCGGCGATCCTTGACTACGAACTCCGGAGTTCTGAGCGGTTGTTGGTGCGATTGCGATCGGATTGTTATTCATCAGCTTCGGGACGATCACAATACCGGCGGCAATTGCCCCGACTAAAAGTACCAGAGCAATCATCAATGGCGCCTTCGATTTCTTACGAACTGGCGCTCCTATGCCGCGCAGGTCCGATTCCGACAGCGCTCCTCCGCGCCGCATGGTTTCTTGCGGCGAAGGAGAGGTGAGTTGCGAAAACATTTCCGACGGCGTATGACCTCCCGGATGGGCTGTATCGCGGGTTGGATCGACGGGATGCCGCGTGGGCAAATCGGTGCCGCGCAATTGCGGCCGCGCCGTTAGCGAGTGGCTGGGTGTTGGGCCGCCCGAATAGGCCGCCTCGCCCGGCCGCAGCGGCAGCTCGCCGGTTTGTGCTACCGCGTGGCGCAAGGCCAGAATCATGTCGCGCGACGTCGGCCAACGATCTTCGGGAATTCCCTCGGTGGCCCGCAGCACGACTAGCCGCTCCGGGTCCGGCAAGCGGCGGAAATCCAAATTGCGAGTGACGTGCGCCTCCATGACCTGATAGGGCGTCATGTTTTCGTCGAACGGCAGCCGGCCGGTGCGCAACTCGGCATAAGTGACTGCCAGCGAATATTGATCGCTGGTCGGGGTGACCTTCCCCTTGAAACTTTCCGGCGCCGCATAGGCCACCGTGACCGGTGCCATGGACGTTTTTCGCAAGGTTTCCACCGCACGCGCCAGACCGAAATCGCACACGACGGCTGCATCGCCGACGACCAAAATGTTGTGCGGCTTCACGTCGCCGTGGACAATCGGCACCGGGCCGTTGCCCAAATCGTGAATTGGTTTGTTCAAAAAATCGATGCCGCGCGCCGCCTGTTCCAAGTACTCCAGCAATTCGGCCACCGGCACGCCGGGGAGACCCTGCTCGCGGCAATCTTCTAATCGCTTATGCAGGCTCATGGTGCCCAGCTGCATAGCGATGATCAATTCCACCGGCCGGGCAAACTTCGTCGTCATGGAAATGTTTGACGCGGCCGCCGCTTGTGCGGCATCGGGATAGAAAGCCGTGGCCTGCAAGCTGTTGGGCGCGGCCTGGCCACCTTCATCGATGATTTGCCCGTCCTCATCTTTCATCCAGAAGGCTTGCAACGAAATGAGATTCGGATGACGGACCTTCTTCACCACGCGTAGCGAGGTGAACTCCTGCACGCCCTGCTGGCCGGTAAGGTCGATGATTTTGATGGCCACTTCCGTGCCGCCCGGCGCAGTGGCTTTCCACACTTCACCGAAACCGCCCGCGCCTAAGTGCGACATCAGACGGTAGCCGCCGACAGGCTCATCGCCAATTTTGTAACGGTGAAACGTGTGCGACATGATTGGCGCGGTGATAGAGAGCGCAGCAACAAAAATCCGTTGCCTTTAGACCGCCATGAATTCTGAAGTCTCAGGATTCA
>DASXPQ010000093.1:0-3535 GCA_036493575.1 Pirellulales bacterium | reverse complement strand
CACCGGGGATGCGCAGCTCACATTGGCGCAGCAGGTTCCGCTGAAGGGCGCGGTGATTGTCTCGACGCCGCAGGATCTCGCACTGATTGATGCGCGACGAGGGGTCGCCATGTTCAAGCGCGTGAATGTGCCAGTTCTCGGTGTTGTCGAGAATATGAGCTATTTCCTGTGTCCGAGCTGCGGTTCGCGGTCCGATATTTTCGGCCATGGCGGAGCACGGCACGAGGCGGAACGGCTAGGCGTACCGTTTCTCGGCGAGGTGCCCCTGCATATGGCCATCCGCGAGAAATCGGATTCCGGTCTGCCGGTGGTCGCAACTGAACCGGACGGCGAGCACGCAAGCATTTATCGCGGCATCGCGACCAACGTCCTCGCCCAACTCAAGGGTGCGGCGGCCGGCCGGGCTGCTCCGAAGATTGTAATTGAGGCTTAAAAGCTGGGTTTTCGCCTGTGGCGAAATGTTAGGCGGCTTGCGCGATTTCTGTCTTGTGTGCCCGGCGGCCCCGCAGCATTGTATGGGCCTGCCGAACGTATTCGCTGAGGGGCGAAAGACGAAGCGTCAGGACGCCCAGATGGAGGAACAAATGAAACGACGTCAATTCTTGACTGCCATGGGTGCCGGCGCTGCCGCCACCGCGATTGCCGCGCCGGCGATCGCGCAGTCGTCACCGACTTTGAAATGGCGATTGACGGCAAGCTGGCCAAAGTCGCTTGATACTTTGTACGGCACTTGCGAGATGCTTTCGAAGTATGTGTCGGAAGCAACCGATGGCAAATTCCAGATTCAGTCATTCGCTGCCGGTGAAATCGTGCCCGGCCTGCAAGTCCTTGACGCGGTCCAGAACGGCACCGTCGAATTGGGTCACAGTGCCCAGTACTACTATATTGGCAAGGATCCGACCTGGGCCTTGTTCTGTGCCGTTCCGTTCGGGCTCAATTCCCGTCAACAGAATGCGTGGTTTTATCACGGTGACGGCCAGAAGTTGATCGACGACTTTGGCGCCAAGTTCAATACCAAGTGTCTCCTTGCCGGGAATACCGGGTGCCAAATGGGTGGCTGGTTCCACAAGGAAATAAAAGAGCCGGCCGACTTTAATGGCCTCAAGATGCGCATCGGCGGCTGGGCCGGCAAGACGCTCGGTAAACTCGGCGTCGTCGCGCAGCAAATTGCTGGCGGTGACATCTATCCAGCCCTGGAGAAAGGGACCATCGACGCCGCCGAATGGGTCGGACCTTATGACGATGAGAAGCTCGGCTTCTACAAAGTCGTCAAGTACTACTATTACCCCGGCTGGTGGGAAGGGGGCACGACCAACCATTTGCTCATCAACCTGGCGAAATGGAACGAACTGCCCAAGTCGTACCAATCCATCCTCGAAGCGGCCGCTGCCGCCTGCAATACGAAGCAGCAGGCTGATTACGACGCGAAAAATCCGCAAGCCTTGAAGCGGCTGGTTGCCAACGGCACCCAGCTTCGTCCGTTCTCGCAAGCGACAATGGAAGCCTGCCTCAGGGCCTCAAATGAAGTGAATGCCGAGACCTCAGCGGCCAATCCTGATTACAAGAAGGTGTTGGATTCGATGCAGGCATTCCGCCGCGACGAATATCTCTGGTGGCAGGTCGCCGAGTATGGGTTCGACAGCTTTATGATCCGCAGTGGCGCTAAAGGCTGATAAAAAGCCCAAATTGGAATGGTTGAGGGGTCAGCCAGAAGCTGGCCCCTCACATTTTTGGCCGGTAAAATTGGCTGTCCTTTTCCATTTACAACTTTTGTTTGACCCGTGCAGACTGGATTTAGCGAGGATGCTCGGTCATGATTTCAGCCACTCCCAATGGCAAGACGCAGCCGGGGAAATGGCGGGGGCTCCCGCTACAAAAACGAGGGGAAATGGGATGAAACGTCGTCAATTTATCAAAACTGCCGGTCTTGGCATCGCCGCAAGCGCAGTTGCCGCGCCGGCCATTGCGCAATCGATGCCGGAGATCAAGTGGCGTATGCCGGCGAGTTGGCCGAAATCGCTCGACACATTGTGGGGCGGTGTCGAAATCATGGCGAAGGCGGTTGCCGAAGCAACTGACAATAAGTTTCAAATTCAGACTTTTGCCGCCGGCGAAATCGTTCCGGGTCTTGCTATCGTCGACGCTGTGCAAAACGGCACTGTCGAGATCGGCCACACTGCCTCATATTACTACTTCGGTAAGGATCCGACGTTCGCCTTCGGCACCTCCGTCGCGTTCGGGCCGAACCAGCGCCTGAATCAGGGGTGGTTTACGCTCGGCGGTGGCAAAGAAGTGCTCAACGAGTTCTACAAAAAGTACAATTGCATGGCCCTGCTCGCCGGCAATACCGGGTGCCAGATGGGGGGATGGTATCGCAAGGAGATCAACACCGTCGAAGACCTAAAAGGGCTGAAGATGCGCATCGGTGGATTCCCCGGCCGCGTGTTGCAGAAACTCGGCGGCGTTCCACAGCAGATCGCTGGCGGCGATATCTACCCGGCACTCGAAAAGGGCACCATCGACGCGGCGGAGTGGGTCGGACCTTATGACGACGAGAAGCTCGGCTTCTACAAAGTTGCACCACACTACTACTCGCCGGGTTGGTGGGAAGGCGGTTCAATGCTGTTCGCCTTCGTCAACCTCGACAAATGGAACGCGCTGCCGAAAGCCTATCAGCACGTACTCGAGCAGGCAGGTCACTACGCCAACACATGGATGATGGCGAAGTACGATCAGCTCAATCCGCCGGCACTCAAGCGCCTTCTCGCTGGTGGCACCAAGTTGCATCTATTCTCTCCGCCAATCATGGAGGCGAGCTTTAACGCGGCGATGGAGCTACACGGTGAAATCGCTAAAGAGAATGCGAGTTTTAAGAAGGTGAACGAGTCGCTCATGGACTTCACCCGCAGCGGCTATCAGTGGTTCCAAGTGGCCGAACTAACTTACGACGGCTTTATGGTTCGCCACTCGCGCGGCTAATCGAGTGCCCAAAAGCAAGCGGCCCCGGGGACAAATTTCGGGGCCGCTTTTTCAATATCAGAGCCGTCTCTATTTCTTAGGCGGCTCGGTGAAATCGAGCGGCGGCACGTCGAATTGCGGAACCTCGATTCTCACCTTATTCGGGTCGACCGTCGATATTCCCCGCTTGTAATGCATGACCATAGCGGGGAAGAGAATAACCATTAGAACCATGATTACCTGGATCACCACGAATGGAACCGCTCCCCAATAGATCTGTCCGGTAGTGACTCCCTCGGTCGGCTTGCCTGTAACGCGATCGATAAAGGTTTCACGGGGCGCGACCGAACGCAGATAGAAGAGGGCGAATCCGAAAGGCGGATGCATGAACGAGGTCTGCATGTTCACTCCGAGAATGACGCCGAACCAGATCAGATCGATGCCAAGATGCTCGGCGGCCGGGCCGAGCAAGGGGATGACAATGAAGGCCAATTCGAAGAAATCGAGGAAAAAGGCCAGCACAAAAACGAAGGCATTGACGAAGACCAGGAAACCGATCTGACCGCCGGGCAATGAC
>DASXPQ010000092.1:0-2752 GCA_036493575.1 Pirellulales bacterium | reverse complement strand
GGTGTTAGTCTCAGCACGCTCACCAGTTATCTGGTTAACGAATACGTGGATTATAAAACGGCAGACGGGTATGCGGTGCTCAACATCAATCAGATGAGGAGTACGCACACGACCATAGTGCTATTCGAAGGATCCGACAGTCGGAATTCCACGGAGGACCATGTGGATACATCGCAGTGGTATGCACCATTTGATGTTGCCCATGGTTTGGTGTGGAGCACGATGCTCAAAGATATTACCCCAGCCAGACACGGCGATTGTTCCAATTACTTGTACGCCGACGGACATTCCGAAACGGTGTCGATGCCGACATTTTCCAGTTGGGTCCAGCAAGACATTGCGCATAAGACGAATTTTGCGCGACCGACGAAATAAACGGCCCGCCGTAAAGGAAACGAATTCAGACTGTGTCGAAATGCTTTTGGATTGCAGTGAACTAACTTATTCCTTCAAAAACAACAACGGAGATACTTTCCATGAGAATACTCGTTAGCTCCATGATCCTGCTGATTGGATTTACGACCGTGAATACGGCCTGGGGACATGGTTTGCCCCTTTATATTTCGTCGGACGGCAATTCCATGACGACGGTTTCAGAATCTCCGTTTCAGGGCAACTACAATATTTTCGCGGATGAATTTGGAGACCCGAACGATTCCGCGGGACTCATATTAACCAATGAAGGCAGCCCTTATGTTTTGTCCGAAGGACCGCCATCGCCTCCGGCTGGTTATGGTTTTTTTCCGGGCGGAACGACTTATGCGTTCAATGTGACAAGCCGTTTGTTTTTTTCCGATGGCGGAGTGGCGGCCACTACGTATGTGGATCCGAGTAATACGACACATGTGAACCAGCCGGATGATAGTGTTTCCATCACGATTGCCAACCGAAACGAAGAAGACTCCACCATCAATGTTTACGGCAATGCGTTGCCGGCGGCTGGGTTTAGTATTCGAGGTAATTTCGAGGGGCACGAACTGTATAAGATCTTAAACAATTCGACGGCCTCAGGCGTCTATGGCTTTGGCTTTACCGTTACTGCGACGTTGCCGAACATGACATCGATTACGAGCGGGCCATTGGCGGACGTATTTTCAACCGACGGGTTTGACAACGACCAAGCCGTCACGGCAGTTTATAGCGCGATCATGCGGGGAGATTTCAATCTCGATGGAGGAAAAACCACTTTCGATATCGCGAGCATGTTGCAAGCCTTGACGAACCTTGCTTCCTATCAAGCCAAAAACGATCTGGCCGACAGTGAGTTGTCTGCCATTGCCGATGTCAACCGGGATGGCACAATCACCAATGCGGACTTACCGGCATTTCTCGAACTATTGAAGAGCGGTGGTGGGTCAACCAACGCGGTTCCGGAACCAAGCGGACTGGCCTTAATTTGTTTTGCGTTCGTCAGTTTTGTGGTGTGGCAATGGCGAAAATGAGGATGCGGCAGGTACATTGGTGCGTACCCCGGTATTTGATGATTTGCATTTAAACCGCGCGAGAAGTACCTGCGATGTTGCAATCATTGGCGCTAAGAATTGTTGTGTTTGTGCTGGCATCGCTGTCGTTCGCGTGCCTGCTGGGGCACTTCTATGGTTTTTGGACGATGCGTTTTTTCGGTTGCTGGGTATTGCCGCCGGCGGGCGTTTTGTTGGCATGGATTGCTTATGCGGAACCTGGCCCGCCGCGGATGTGGATTGTGCAAGGCACGTTGGGAGGCATTGTGGCGGCGGTGGCTTACGATTTATACCGGTTGCCATTCGTTTTGACCGGCACGCCGCTGTTCAAGGTATTTCCCCAATTCGGCCAGATGTTGCTTGGTGTGCCCGGGCCGCCGTTCGTGGAAGCGCCCAGCGGATTGGCGTATTTGCTGGGATGGCTGTATCACTTTTCGAACGGCGCGGCGCTGGGGATTATGTTTTTGGCAATGGCCGGCCGGCTGACGCGGCGAAAAGCTTTTTGGGGAGCGGTGGTTTGGGCGCTGGTTGTCGAAATGATTTTACTCAACACGCCCTATGCTGGTTTCTTTGGGCTGCCGCTCAGCGCGTGGTTCATTTTTCTAACTGCGAGCGCGCATTTGATTTTTGGAATTGTGATGGGGTTATGGTGCCGTTGGCGCGTCGCGGGAAGAGAAATGGCAGCGGCCGCATGAGGCGCCCGCCGTCGTACATCGCCACCTGGACCAGATCGCTCGTTAGGCCGATCCATTATCAGCAGCTTTGCCGTGCAAGTTGCCAGTGCGGAAAGCGTGCGCCATGGCGATGGGTACCTGCGCTTCCGCCTTGATGACCACAGCACGATTTTCTTGCACGGAAGCCTTCATTTCCTGTTCTTTGGCAATGGCGAAGGCTCGGCGCTCCTCGGCCTTGGCCCGGGCGACTCGAGTGTCAGCTTCTGCTTGATCGGCCTGCAGGCGGGCGCCGATGTTTTCACCGACATCGACGTCGGCGATGTCGATGGACACAATTTGAAAGGCGGTGTTGGCGTCCAGACCACGTTCGAGCACGGCTTTGCTGATCCGGTCTGGGTTTTCGATGACGCTCAAATGACTTTCGGCCGAACCGATGGCGGTGATAATGCCCTCGCCAACGCGGGCGATAATGGTTTCTTCGGTCGCACCGCCGATTAACTGCTGCAAATTGGTCCGCACGGTGACCCGGGCTTTTACTTTCAATTCGACACCGTTTTTGGCGATGGCTGAAAGTGTGCTTTTGCGGCTGGTATTGGGATCAGGGCAGTCGATGACTTT
>DASXPQ010000091.1:0-5946 GCA_036493575.1 Pirellulales bacterium | reverse complement strand
GTGAATCGAACGAAGCGCCACAGGTCGAGCGAGCTTTTCTATCTTATTTTGGCACCGCTTCGACCAAGTATTACGGTATTGCGGCAATCAATTTGCCCAGTTTTTTCGACTATGAATCCCCCGACAAGCTCGAGGAGTTGTCTGGAGGGACTTACTGCATTAGCGCGACGATGTTAGAACGAGTCTATCTGACATTTCCCGGCAAATGGAATCAGTTTTACGAGCACGCGTATCAACAACTTCGCCGGGGTTTGCCGGCACATCAAGAAGCCCCTCAGGATTCTTCAACCGGGCGACATGCTGCTTCGAGTGCTGATTCGCGAGAAATGCGATTTGTTCAACTATACCGGCAATTAAGAATGGCACGGTTATGTTCGTTCTTGCGCCAGCGAGAACCTGACGCAAATGTTGGGCATTCGATCTTGATTTATCGTCTCAGCAATTCTGACGTGCAACGGGCGCTGGAAGGTCCGCCGGTTGAATTACTTCCGGATTGCGAACCGGACGTCAAAAAAATTATCCCAATTGCACCAGCGAAATAGCAGTGCCGTTACTTCCGGCGTAACGCGAAGGCCATGTAATGGATGCCGGAATCGTCGTCGGTAAACATTGCGCCTTCCGGCGCCAGATAGCGGGCAATGACCTCCCAGGGCGGCAGCGGATTTTGGTCTAGCCCGTCGTGCAAGGCCGTGAAAAAAGGATTGCTGCCGGCGCGCTGCTGGAGAATTTGGCGGGCCTGGTCGGAATTGGCGAGGTCGTAAAGATACTTCCAGCCTGCGTCGGGCCGATTGAAGAGGAGCATTGCCGGCTTGTCACCGCCCGGCTGCTGCGCGATTTTGCTGGCAATCAATTTATAATCCAAAGCCAACGCGAGGTTGTTTTCCGTTTCGTCACGGCGAGAAAGCACGTGTTCCAAAATGCCGGTCCGATCGGTCACGAGCACCCAATCGTTCAACATGGCCAGGCATGGGGTTGGTCGTATATCGTCCGGTCCGTTTGCCGCACCGAGCTGGTAATAATCAATTGCGGCGAACCCTTTTTTCTGCCATTTGGGTCCCAGGTGAGAAGTGATTTTTTGAAATGCATCGGCGAACGTGCGGGCGTCGCGTACTTGCACTGCAATCAGATTATGACCGCCGATGCCTGGCTTGACCGGTTGATCGAACCAGCTGAATTGCAGGGCGCGACCGGTGAGGGACGGCAGGATATCGTGTTCCACGTCAATACCGAGCCAGCGCTGCGCGCGATCGTTGATATTTTTCGCCATCACGCCCTGACCTTGGAAGCTATCGGCCAGCTTGGTGCCTTTTTCGAAGGTCTGCTGAAAGTTCCAATGCAGTGAAATGTATCCGGCAATATCGCCGGGCACCCAAGGAGGCGGCGTATCGTCGCCCGAGTCCAGTGCGATGAGTTCCAACACCCCGGAGCGCGGAGAGCCCAAGGAAAGGTGCAACTGCATGATGCCGTCGAAATCTTCAGTTGCAATGACGTAGCTGCCACCAACTGCCTTAATGCCGTCTAAGCCCAGTGTCGGCAGTAGCGCCATGCCAAGTTTTACGGCGGGATTGTTTTGGGAGATGACAGTAACGAAGCCAATGGGATCGGCAAAAAACGTAAGGTGCGGTTCTTCGTCTTTGGGACCACGGCAGCGGTTCATAATGGAAGCAAACCGTGGATTCTCAGCCAGGCAATCTTGGTTGGTTGTGGTCCAGCGCGCCAAAAGCTGCCGCGCAATGTCGGCTGTGCTGCAAACGACAATCGTGTTATCGCGTTCTAGCGACACTAGCGGTGAAGGATCGCCGCCGCCGCGCTGATAAATTGAGATGATGACGCCGTCGACAGTCTCTTCCCGGCCGGTGAAACCGTCCTTGATCATGGCGGCGTGAATGGTGTCGACAAACTTTCTGGCGGATTCAATGCTATTGCCACAATCGACCATCGCAATAAAGGCAATTGGGCTATCAAGGTCAAGGTGGCCGGCGCCCGACTGATTGGTCTGCGGATTTGCCCTGGGAAGCAGCGCGAAGGTGATTTCGCCCTGGGGAATGTGAGCGATTTCGTCGAGCGACAAGCCGGTTGCTTCTTTCACCTTAAAGAGCGCTTTGTTTGCGGCATCATAAAGCTTTGTTACGAACGGCTGAACTTGCGGATCGGCAAATAACCGTCCGAGGTTGGTTTGCTGGAACGCTGCTACCAAATCGGGGACGCTAGCAACGTGGATATAAGCCAGGGTGTCTTTGGGCAGCAGGTTTTCGGCACTGGACCGTTGGGCTAGAGCAGCCGCCGGCATGATTGCCAGTACGCCTAGGGCGATCAGGGCTGGGTACAGCCTTCGTGAGTGCGTCAGTCGGCAGGCCAGCGTGGATTTCATGTAATGCCCCCCATCATCTTTGAATAGCGGTCCGTGGTCGTCCCGGATTGTACCCCAGCCCCATCCGCCATGTTTCGGCCGGGTTCGCTCGCTGAGTCTCATTTGCCGGGATCGCCGCTTAATTTGGAATGAAAAATAAGGCGGGGGGAATATTGCCCAATTTAACAAATCAGCGTTTTGACATCATGCTGGCTGAGGGTCGTGATGCATGCAAGGGAATTGGTGGAGATTTGGGGAAGATATTCCGATTATTCGCATTGCGTAGAGTTTGCCGGCGTATCCGGGCAGCGATCTGCAAACTCTTATGGCGCCACGATCCAATGCGGATTGCGGCTATTAGTAACCGTGTTTCCCTCCATGAATCGCTTCCACTACGCAAAGTATTTGGCGCTCCGTTTGGCGGTGGCCATAACGGCCGTTCTGCCCTGCGCCCAGAATGCGCTTGCTCAGGTCGTTCCGCCATCCGCCGTCGCCAGCCCTGGAGCCGCGGTTCCTACACGACAGGACCAAGTGGTCCGCGCTTATGCGGTAGCGCCGGCGAATCTCGATCAGGTTGCGCAACAAATCAGTGCACGTTTTCCGGCTTCGATGGGAGTGCGCATTTCGCCGGACACACGCACGTCGCAGATTCTGGTAGTCGCGCCGCCAGCTGTTCATCAGCAAATTGCTGCTTTGATGCAGACCATCAATAATCCGGTGAGTGATAAGTTGCCTGAAAGTCAGCCGACGATTGCGCAGAATGCGGCGGGGCGTGGGCCACGAGTGGTGCCATTGGCGCATCTTGGCTGGCGGGAATTCGAAGCAGCCCTGAGTAACATTTTTGGCAAGCCGTTGCCGGTTACCGTGGAACACGGGGGCGATTGGGCGCGCTATGTTTTGGAAACGCGCGGCGGACGAATCAACTTAATCGTCGATCGAAAAGCGGGACAGGTGGCGCTCGAGGGACCAGTGAAACTGGCCGACGCTTGGGCGCAGATCGTTCAATCGCTCGACAACCATCCGGCTCAACCCAATGTCGATGCGCGGATGGTACGTTTGAATGTGGCAAAGAACGCCGATGTGATGAAAGCACTCTCGGCATTACCAGGAAACAATATTGCTACGGTGAATTCGCTACAAGCAGGCGATGGGACCTCATCGGCGACTCAAGGTCACGAAGATCCGGGCCACTTCATTAACATGATTTTCCAGCCGCGGCAGGATGGCGATACATCGGGCAATGCGGCTGGTCCAGGCCCGACGCCGGCCACGCAGCTTGTGCAAGCACCCACGCCGCCGCAAGTGCCGCGTGACGCCAATGGCAACCCGGACCAGCAAGATCAAAATCAGCCGCAGCCAGCGGCGCAGCCAACCGCGCCGGCCGACTTAATTGGCCCGGTCCAAATTGAATTCCTGGAAGGTTTGGATGCCATTGTGGTTCGTGGCAATCCGCGCGACGTGGAACGGGTGATGCAGATCATCAATGAAATCGAGCAACTTAGCTCCGTTACGCAACCGCGAATTGAAATTTATCCGTTGAGATTTGTCAGCGGGCAAACGCTCTACAACCTCGTCCAATCGATCTACGATCAGACCCTGGCCGCACGGCAAGGTCGAGTGAGCATTACCCCGCTGGTGAAGCCTAACAGCTTATTGCTAATTGGCCGCGAAGAAGCGGTGCAAAGCGTGATCGACTTAATCAAACGGCTTGATCAGCCGGTTAATCCGGCATCGCTGTTTCAGGTGTTTCCGCTGAAGCACGCTTCGGCGACGGCGGCACAGCAGACGGTGAATCAGTTTTTTCTGACGCGCGGCGGGCTGGGCGGCAACGTGCTGGTGGTGGCAGACTTTCGGAGCAATTCGCTGATTGTGCAGGCCAGCCCACGCGATCTGCAGGAAGTGGAAGCGCTATTGAAGAAAATCGACACGCCGAGCAGTTCGGCGGTTAACGAGCTACGTATTTTCCCGCTAAAAAATTCCGTGGCGGAAGAATTGGCGACCGTGCTGCAGAATGCCATTAGCATTCAAGGCCAGCAAAATGCCCGCAATCAGCAAGGCGGCGGACAGCAGCAGCAAGGAGGCGCGGCAGGCGCAGTACAGGGTGCAGCCGGCAATGCATTCGGCGGTGCTGGATTTGGCGGTGCTGGTGGAGCGGGGTTTGGCGCGCCGGGCGGATTCGGCGGCGCCGGAGGAGCACCTGGTGGGTTTGGCGGCGCAGGTGGCGCACAAAACGCGCAGACGCAGCAACAACAGCAATTAGCAAATCAAGTGCGATCGACGATGCTGCGGTTTGTGACGATCGATGGCGACGTGAAACAGGGTTTTCACTCCGGAATTCTGAGCGACGTGCACATTACGGCCGATTCGCGGGCCAACACGCTGCTCGTTTCCGCTCCGTCGGAAAGCATGGAATTGATCGGGGCGTTGATACGCCAGCTGGATCAAATGCCGTCGGCCGAATCGCAAATCAAAGTGTTCGAAATCAAGAACGGCGACGCCGTGAACCTGATTCAAATGTTGGAAACACTATTCGGCCAAACCGTGCGAGGTGGTGGTGGTGGCGGCGGCGGTGGAGTGAATGGGTTGATCCAAGGCGGCGCTGTGGAAGTGGAAAACGTTTTGGTTCCGGTGCGTTTTTCGGCTGACGAACGCACGAATAGTATTATTGCCTCGGGGTCGACCAATGATTTGTCTGTGGTCGAGGCCATTTTGCTGCGGCTCGATGAAAGCGACATTCGCTTAAGAAAAACAACGATTTATCGGCTGAAAAATGTGTATGCGCCGAACGTATCTACTTCGATCAGCCAATTCTTGACGCAGCAGAGAACGTTGAATCAGCAGTTCCAACAGCAGGGTGCGACGAATCCGTTTTCGGAGATGGATCAGGAAGTAATTGTTGTTGCGGAACCGACCAGCAATAGCTTGATCATCAGTGCCACGCCGCGGTATTACGACGAGATTATGAAGATAGTGGAGCAAATCGACCGCCGGCCACCGATGGTGATGATTCAAGTGCTGATTGCTCAGGTGACGTTGAGCAACACCGACGAATTCGGCGTCGAAATGGGTTTGCAAGATTCCGTTTTGTTTGACCGCAGCCTGGTGGGCAGCCCGACTTTTGTGACCCGAGCAATAACGACGACCGATCCGAACGGGGTCCAAACCAGTACCGACGTGATTGTGGGCGCGGATAATATTCCGGGGTTCAACTTTAACAATACGACTCCGCTGGGTAGTAGCGGCAGCGATAAGGCGCTGGCAAATCCGGGCGCCGTCGGCGGCCAAGGCCTCACCAACTTGGGCCTGGGGCGTTCCAATAGCACCTTGGGCTACGGCGGATTGGTTCTATCGGCTTCGAGTGATAGCGTCAGCGCGCTGCTGCGAGCGCTATCGGAATGTCGGCGGGTAGACGTGCTGAGCCGTCCGCAGATTATGACGCTGGATAATCAGCCGGCGTTCCTGCAAGTTGGCCAACAAGTGCCGCGAGTGACTAGTTCGTCGGTGACGGCGACCGGAACTATTAACACCGTCACGCTAGACAATGTAGGCATCATCCTTAACGTGCAGCCGCGTGTTAGCCCAGACAATTTGATTGT
>DASXPQ010000090.1:0-3946 GCA_036493575.1 Pirellulales bacterium | reverse complement strand
GAGTTCCCCCCGGCGGCCGTTCCGCGGTCCACGCTCCGCCGCCGTATTCGCCGCGAATGTATCCCCACACGTTATGATTGCCAACTGTGGCGCAGCGATGAGCCAACTTCGGAGCGGGGAAAAATATTTCGTAGCGCGAATCTGGATTAGGTGTCCATAAAACCCCGACGGCCGGCAACAACTTGATTTCCAGCCGATCGATGTACCAAATTCCAAGTTTGAACTTCAGCGTATCGGTAAGCGTCAGCACGCCCAAGCCACGCCCCAACACGCGCAGGCTGTCGGTGGTGGTGTGTTTGAAATCCGTATAAACGCCCGGGCTGACTTCTAATTCCGCCCCCAACCAATTGTTAATCTGCGGATTCCATGCGGCATCGATATAGGCGCCGTAGGTCGCACCTGGCAGGGTCGGAGGGGGCACGCCCGTGGCATCGGGTCCGTCCCACAAGTACAGCTGAAAACCAGGAGTTATGAGCAGCGGGTTGGCGTTGTAATAAAACGGAATCGCAAACGTGACCCAGGTGTTAATGGTGTTAATTCCCAGGGCATCGTCGCCGCCGCCGCGGGGCATCCACGTTTCGTCAAGATGCACTTCTTGCAGGAAGCGCATGGTTTTCGTCCAAGTGCTGGTAATGGGCTCGAACGTTGGTCCGTTGTAAATCGGCGCGCCATCGGGATACACCGCCGCGGGTGCACCGTTGTATGGTGCGCCATAAACGGGCGGAGGCGCATACGGAGTGTACGGACTTGGTGAAACATATGGCGACCCGGCGGGCGGCAATGCAGGGGCAGCTAACGGCGGTGTATTGGCAGGTATAGCGTAGGGATCGAACGCAGGCAGCGCCGATGGGGTCGCGGCGCCGTAGGTCGCAGCCGGGGAAGGAAATTCCACCCGTTGGGCGCGCACAAACTGTACCTCCAGGCACATGGCGCCCACGACGATCGCGGTCGCCCACCACGATTTGTTCACGGGGAACTCCTCGACAAGTTAACCATCTGCTTCGCAGCATGTTGCTGCTTGCCCCGACCGCTCGCCATGCGCCGGTTCGCCAGCACAGACCGTGCTAGCGCCGAAAAGAAAAGAAAAAGATAAAGAGTGCTGGTAAATACCGCTTCCGAAACAAGCGGTCAAGAGCGGTTCCCAATCCAGCGTATTGCCGTCGAAAAACTCATGAGGATCAGCGGGTTAACGTTGGTCGATAGGGCTGTTCTCATTGCGAATTCCACAAACTTCGATCGACAGCTAGCTGGATAAATTCGCCATAAACTCAAGGGGAATCAACTTGCGGCTTCCTCGAATCGCCGATACCGTGTGCTGCCTTATCCGATTTCAATTCTCAGCCGAGTGCAGTGTTCTTGTCTTGCCAGTTCTGGCAACCCCCCAAACATCGCACCATCGCATGCCAATTTCCAAGCTATTACTTGCAGTAATTTTGCCGGCGCTGATGCTTGGCTGCGCAACCATCCCGAGCACATCGGTTAGTATGCAAAACGTTGAGCCGACAACGCTCCAAACAGCGCGCGACAATCCGTCCAATCAGCCAAGCAACGCTGTGCCGACGGTATTGACGGGTATACGGCAAACCCCAATTCAATATGCGGGCTTAACGGGTTCACCGCTGGTCACCCGGCCAGGGCAAATTCCAACGGTGCTAACCGGTACGTTTTTCGAAACAATCCCAGTCAGCTATTCTCAGGAAACGGTGCCTACGGCATTGGGCACCCCGGCATCGTACAGCACAACCGCAGTCTACGGCGCTCCGGGAACCTACAGCACACCAACGATTTCGCCAGGGATGTCGGCCGGCGGACCGGCCGATCCAAATCAAACCGGCGGACCGGTTTTCTGGATCCTTCCGGAGGAACAGGGGGGCAATCCGCCAAGCGTGGTCCTTAACGACGGACCTTTACGAGGCGACGCTCCTCAAGGCGTTTGGCAAACCTACGGGCACCCCGTTTGGCAGAATCTACTTAGCGACGAGCGCAACTTCTATAGCTGCTGCAGCCTGGAATGGCTGGCGGCGGGAGTGGGCGGGGCGGCGATTTTGGCGAACACCAATCTCGACGAGCAATTTCGCCAAGCCGTTCATGGGCCAGGAGGCGCTGGTTCGACCGATTTGAATTGGATGAAAGGGTTTGGCACCGGCACGTATGTCATTCCGGCGCTGGCCGGAATTTGGGCAGTGGATTATTGGCTGGACGAGTCGGGCCCGGTTGGTAGCCGACCTTACGCAAGTTGTTTGGAGGAATGGAGCGGCCGATCGCTGCGCGGACTGATTGTAGGTGCCGTGCCCCTTTTGTCGTTGCAGTATATAACCGGGGGATCGCGACCCGGCGAAAGTAGCGCGGGTTCGCATTGGAAGCCTTTCCAAGACAACAACGGAGTTAGCGGCCACGCATTCGTGGGGGCTGTTCCGTTTTGGACGGCCGCGCAGATGACCGATTGCGTGCCGCTGGAAATTGGCTTCTACGGCATGGGAACGCTCGCCGGTATCTCACGAATTCACACCGATTCCCATTACCTGTCGCAGGTTTTACTGGGCTGGTGGATTGCTGGTCTTTCGGTCGCGGCAGTCGACTGTACCGAAATGCAAAAACGCCAATGGCTGATCACCCCCACCATGTTCGACAACGGCGCTGGAATCACGGTAATGCATCAGTGGTAGTGCTTTCGTTTCCAGCACCGGCCGTTCGGTTGCATTTTGGCTTGACGATTCGGCATTTCCGATTGCCGGCGGTATCATTAGCGCTGATATTGTGTGCGATACCATTCTTTCCAGCGCTGCGCTTGCTCCACTAGGGGTGCCGATATTTCGTCCGGTCGATCGACTGGAGCTTGTAATCCTGCTTGCCGAACGGCGGATTCCATCGGCGAAGTGTTTGACCCCGTGATGCTGCGCAAGCCCAACAGCGCGGCACGGCGAATATCTTGTTGATCGTCCAACATTTTGATTAGCGTGGGAATCATTTCAGTTTCGCCCAAGGCGCCAATCGCTTGCGCGGTGGTACGTCGGATTTTCGGATCGCCGTCGACCGCCAATCTTTCCAGCGCCGCCCTCCCGGATTCAACTTTCCAGCGCGATAAAGCGACGGCAGCATCAAGCCGCAACGAATGATCGCTTGCCGCCAGCATTTTTTCCAGCGGCGCATGATCGGCCAGCGGCGGTGCTTCCGCCAGCGCCAGGAGTACAGCGTGCAACACGGAGATGTTACTATCCGCCAGAGTTGCCGCCAACAAATCCGACCGTTTTGCGTCTGGATAGGCGGCAAAATATTCGCAAGCGCGGCGGCGAACTTCTGCGGCCGGATGACTCATTCCGGCGGCGGCCAATTCTGTGGCGGCTTCGCGAGGATCGTGCTCGATCAATTTAAAAGCGTGCAACCAAATGACCGGATCGCTTTCCGATGTCAATAATTCTGAAATTCGTGACAGTGCGACTGTTGAAAGCGTTTTTTCTTCATAGCATTTTACCAAAGCAATGATCGCGCTGCGCCGCACGCTTTGCTGCGGATCGGCTAGTTGATTGATAAGCTCGAAGTTTTTATCGCAATGCGGCAGAACTTTCTCGTAAATTTGCGCCGGTAAAGGTCGATCAGACTGGGCGGCAACAGCATCGAGCGCCGCCGGCAATTCGGCGCCAAGCGCAACCAAAGATTCCATAGCGGCATTGCCTGAGTCGCCACCTCGCCAAACCGTATCGATCCATTGCGCGACTTGTTGGCGACGATCGTTCGAAACTGCGGGCGCAGATTTCTCCGTCGCCGCGACGATGGCTACCCGATCCAGATTGCCGAATTTTTCCGTCCATTGCGACTGGAGTTGATTGAGCAATTCGACACGCCGTTGCAAAGGGGCGTCGATTGGAAATCCGACGGCGGCCGGCCAACGGTCGGCCAGTTGCGCCGCCGCTTCTTTACGGGTAAGGTAATTGGGCGATTCCATCGC
>DASXPQ010000089.1:0-11192 GCA_036493575.1 Pirellulales bacterium | reverse complement strand
CAGTTGTCTTTAGCCACCTTTCTCTTGCCGACGGCAAGCAATTACTTTTAAAGCATAGCGTTGTTCAGTAAATCACGACACGAAAGCAGAAAACACATGTCCACGGAAGCCAAATGCCCCTTCCATCATGTCGCCGGCGGCGGCACGTCGAACCGCGACTGGTGGCCGAACCAGTTGAAGCTCGAACTTTTGAGCCAACACTCCTCCAAGTCGAATCCGATGGGGGAGGATTTCAACTATGCAAAAGAGTTCAAAAGCTTGGACCTGGCGGCGGTGAAGAAAGATCTCGCGGCGCTAATGACCGACTCGCAGGATTGGTGGCCGGCGGACTTCGGCCACTACGGCCCTTTGTTCATTCGTATGGCGTGGCATAGTGCTGGAACCTATCGAACAGGAGACGGACGTGGAGGCGGTGGCAGGGGCCAGCAGCGCTTCGCGCCGCTTAACAGTTGGCCGGACAACGTCAGCCTGGATAAGGCTCGCCGGTTGCTTTGGCCCATCAAGCAGAAATATGGCCGGAAGATTTCCTGGGCGGACCTGATCATCCTCACAGGCAACGTCGCGCTGGAAACGATGGGATTCAAGTCCTTCGGTTTCGGTGGGGGGCGCGAAGATGTTTGGGAACCCGATCAGGACGTGTATTGGGGCGCAGAGAAAACCTGGCTGGGGGGCGACATCCGATACGCTCACGGTTCCGAGGGCGTCGACAAGGGAAAGGATAAAGCGGTGCTAGTGTCAGACGACGACGCGGACGGCGACATACACAGCCGCCGACTGGAAAATCCGCTGGCGGCCGTGCAAATGGGATTGATTTATGTCAATCCCGAGGGTCCCGACGGTAATCCCGATCCGATTGCCGCGGCCGTGGATATCCGTGAGACCTTCAAGCGCATGGCGATGAACGATGAAGAAACCGTCGCGCTGATCGCTGGCGGCCACACCTTCGGCAAGACCCACGGCGCCGGACCGGCGACCGACGTGGGGCCAGATCCCGAAGATGCAGGCTTCGAGCAGATGGGCCTGGGATGGAAGAGCCGCTTTCGCAGCGGGGTGGGCGGCGACACCATAACTAGCGGTCTGGAAGTTACCTGGACCACCACGCCTACCAAGTGGAGCAACAACTTTTTCGAGAACCTGTTTGGCCACGAATGGGAACTCACTAAGAGTCCGGCCGGCGCGCACCAGTGGGTTGCCAAGGGAGCCACTGCGACGATCCCGGATGCTCACGATAGCTCGAAAAAGCGCTTGCCGACGATGCTCACCACCGATTTGTCGCTGCGAATCGATCCGGCTTACGAAAAAATATGCCGGCGGTTCATGGCGCATCCCGATGAGTTTGCCGACGCGTTCGCCCGGGCGTGGTTTAAACTGACGCACCGCGACATGGGCCCGCGTGCTCGTTATCTCGGCCCGGAGGTTCCTGCTGAGGAACTCATCTGGCAGGACCCCATACCGACGGTGAACCACCCGCTCGTCGATGCAAAGGACATTGCCACGCTGAAGAGCAAGATTCTGGCTTCGGGCCTTACTGTTTCGCAGCTGGTTTCTACCGCCTGGGCATCGGCGTCGACATTCCGCGGTTCCGACAAGCGCGGCGGCGCAAACGGAGCCCGTATCCGCCTGGCGCCGCAAAAGGACTGGGAAGTTAATCAGCCTGCCCAGCTGGCGAAGGTGCTGAAGATTCTGGAGGGGATTCAGAGTGTGTTTAACAAAGAGCAGTCTGGCGGCAAGAAAGCTTCGCTGGCGGACTTGATTGTGCTGGCCGGGTGCGCGGGCGTCGAGCAAGCGGCAAAAAGCGCCGGGCATGAGGTGACGGTTCCCTTTAACTCCGGGCGCATGGACGCTTCGCACGAGCAAACCGATGTGGAATCGTTTGAAGCGCTGGAACCGATTGCCGACGGTTTCCGCAATTACCTCAAAACCAAATACACCGTGCCGGCCGAGACACTGTTGATTGATAAGGCCCAATTATTGACACTGACCGCGCCCGAAATGACGGTACTTATGGGCGGCATGCGGGTGTTAAATACCAATGTGAGCCAAACTCGTCATGGTGTTTTCACCAAGCGACCGGAAGTGCTAAGCAACGACTTCTTCGTGAACCTGCTCGACATGGGCACGGACTGGAAGCCTGTCTCGAAAGACGCGGACGTGTTCGAAGGCCGCGATCGCAAAACGAGCGAACTGAAGTGGACCGGCACGCGTGTCGACCTCGTCTTCGGTTCGAACTCACAACTCCGCGCCCTGGGCGAAGTTTATGGAAGTTCCGACGCCGAGAAGAAGTTCGTCCACGATTTCGTGGCGGCTTGGAACAAGGTGATGAACCTCGATCGATTCGATCTGGTGCGATCGTAGCACGAAGCTAAGCAAGCAGCGGTCCTTATACCGGCGCGAGCATGAATCCGGCGCGCAGCTTTGGGCCATTTTTGGCGATGAATAACCTGCAGCCGTTTTGGCTGTATGTAGTGGGTCCTACGATTGGCGGCATTGTGGCAGGGATTTTGCAGGCATACGTGATTGGATCGGGCCAGGAGAGTTAATTCGTACAGCATTAGGAGATTCGCATATGCACCACAAATTCTTTTCGGGCGCCGTGGCCGTGATTGTCGTGGCGGCGACCGCTCTGGTCGTTCAAACGTCGGCTAGGTCTGCTGACAAACCACCGCCATCGAGCTACATGCCTGTCGTGGAGACCGAAACCTTTTCGGCCACACGCAAGCGGTTGGAAGGTGAGAAAGCCAATGTTGAAAAAGAACACATGGATTTGCTCAAAGACCGCTACGATTTAGGCAATCGACCCGCCGACGGTGTCACCATGTCGCGTGGCAAAGCGGTTCAAGAAGGGGTGCGCGTCAAGCTTCCCTCGGGGACGACCTGGGATTCGTTGGGCAACATGAGTCCGGATGAAATCAAGAAAAAGGGTGTATTTCCGAAAGGCTTTATGCCGCTCCCGCATCCCAAGCAGTCGGAAGGAGGCATGGTGTTTCCGAAATTTGCAATTGACGAAATCAAAAAGCAGGAAGGGGATCGTGATCTGACTCGGTTTGACATCGATTTTGACTTTCCAGATCATTTGCTGCCCGAGTATCCAGCGGCCATCTTTTTGACCACGCATCCCGAATTGGGCGACGTATCCAAAGGCAAGGTGGTAACGATTGAGAATTACTACGATTTATTCAACGGCATTTTGAATCCCAAGCAATTGGAAGGTTTGCGGCTGTTGCTTACGCCGTTCCCACAGCAGCAGTTTAACCAAACAGACGATCGCCGCACCGTTACGCCCAGCCGCGGAGTAGCCTGCCTCGATTGTCACTCCAACGGCCACACCGACGCTGCGACACACCTGGTAGGTGATATTCGACCACAGGAGAATCGACATCGGATTGAAACGACGTCGTTGCGGGGTGTGAATATCCAACGGTTGTTCGGTTCTCAGCGCTGTTTGAAAACTGTGGAAGATTTCACCGAGTTTGAGCAGCGGGCTGCCTACTTCGACGGTGATCCCGTGATTGCAACCAAAAAAGGCGTGAACGTTTTAGAGCGCGGCAGCCAGGTGCATTTCATGGCGGAGTTCCAGGAGATTCTCGATTTTCCGCCGGCGCCAAAACTGGATGTGTTCGGCAAGCTAGATCCAGACAAAGCGACGAAGGCTGAAATGCACGGACAGGAAGTATTTTTCGGCAAGGGTCGGTGTGCCGAGTGCCATACGCCGCCGTATTACACCGATAACACCATACATAATTTACAATTGGAGCGCTTTTTCGAACCTCAAATGGCCAACGGCATGAAGGAGCTCGGCGATGGGCCAATTAAGACCTTCCCGCTACGGGGCATTAAAGATTCACCTCCCTACATGCACGACGATCGTTTACTAACGCTGGAAGACACGGTGGAGTTTTTCAACCTGGCGCTGGGCACGAAATTGAGCAAGCAGGATAAATCGGACCTGGTAGCGTTCATGCGGTGTTTGTAAGCCTCGGGACTGAGCGTTGTATTCTCTGCCCGCAGTTCTATTTCCGCGGCGTTGGGATAGAATTGTTCTATGGAGCATCGCAACGACGAACTGTACCAAGAGCACATTCTTGATCATTATGAGCAGCCGTACCATCGCGGCGGTTGTCCGGCCGCTACGCACGCGCACGAAGACGAGAACCCGTTGTGCGGCGATGTGGTGCGCGTGGAATTAGCTGTCGACGGCGATCGTGTTCGCCAAGCGTGGTTTAGCGGCATCGGCTGCTGCATTAGCCAGGCAGCGTCTTCGATGCTGATGCAAGCGGTCGAAGGGAAATCGCTGGCGGAAATTCAACAATTCACTGGCGAAGACATGCTGCGGCTGTTTGGCGCAAGGCTCACGCCGAATCGCCAAAAGTGCTGCCTGCTGAGTTGGCGCGTGCTGCAAAGCGCCTTGTTCTCGCCGGTTTCTGCTAACAGCGGCAATGGAAATGAGCATAAAACAAGTTGAGACTGTCGACGTCGAGCGGCTGCGGGAGGATTTTCCGATCCTCGCGTGGCGCCGGCCCGACGGCAAGCCGCTGATCTATCTGGACAACGCCGCCACCACACAGCGGCCCCGGCAGGTGATTGACGCGCTGGTTGATGTATACAGCACACATTACGCCAATGTGCATCGGGGGATTCATTGGCTGAGCGACCAGACGACGGATTTGTATGAGGAAGCGCGCGAGAAAATCCGCGCGTTCATCAACGCGCCTGCACGGGAAGAAGTTATCTTCACGCACGGCACGACTGAAAGTATTAATTTGGTGGCCCGAAGTTGGGGCGATGCCAACGTAAAAGCAGGAGATGAGATATTGCTGACGGAGTTGGAGCATCATTCCAACATTGTGCCGTGGGAGCAGTTGGCGGCGCGTAGCGGGGCGGTGATCCGCTGGTTGCCGATTAGCGACGATGGGCGGTTGCAGCTCGATTTGCTCAACGAAATGCTGAGCGAACGCACTAAAATGGTGGCGGTGGCAGGCGTTTCGAACGTGCTGGGCACGATCAATCAGGCGAGTGAAATTGCGCGGCTGGCGCAGGCCGTGGGCGCGGTGATGCTTATGGACGCGGCACAGTGGGCGCCGCATTTGCCGCTGGATGTGCAGGCGCTGGGAGCCGATTTCGTGGCCTTCAGCGGCCATAAAATGCTCGGTCCGACCGGGGTCGGGGTGTTGTGGGGAAGGCGGAAGCTGTTGGATACGATGCCGCCGTTTATGGGTGGCGGCAGCATGATTCGCCGGGTGCGGAAGGACGGTTTTGAGCCTGCGGAATTGCCGGCCAAGTTTGAGGCTGGCACGCCGCCGATTGTGTCGGCGATTGGTTTGGGGACGGCGATTGATTATCTCAATCGGATTGGCTTAGAGAATATTGGGCGACACGAACACATGCTTACCGAGCGCGCTCATGAAGTGCTTGTAGCGGTGGGGGAAGTTCGTTTGCTGGGGCCGGCACTGGATCAGAAATCCGGCATTGTTAGTTTTGTTGTCGAGGGGATCCATGCGCACGATGTGGCGCAGCTGCTGGATCGGCATGGTATTGCCATTCGGGCCGGGCATCACTGCGCGATGCCGCTGCATCAACGGTTAGGCATTCCTGCTACAAGCCGAGCGAGTTTCTATTTTTACAACACGCCGGCGGAAGTGGATGCGCTGGGCGAAGCGTTGCGGGATGCGAAGCGCGTGTTCCGGCGGGACTAGGAAGCTGTTTTAAACAAACAGCTCGTGAATTGGCTTGCCGCCGTCGACGACTTTGATGGGGCGGCCGATGGGGCTCATGTTTTCGGTTTCGGCTTTCATGCCCAGGCTTTGGCAGAAGGTTTGAAACAGATCGTTTACGGCGACGGGGCGGTCTTTGATTTCGACGCCATTGGCATCGGTTTCGCCGATGACCTGGCCACCGCGGATGCCGCCGCCAGCCAGGGCCACGTTGAAGGCCTTGGGAAAATGGTCGCGGCCGGCGTTGGCGTTGATGGTGGGAGTGCGGCCAAATTCGCCCATCCAGACGATGAGTGTTTTATCGAGCATCCCGCGCTGCTTCAAATCTGCGATGAGGGCGGCGAAGGGTTTATCGACGGTTTCGGCAAGTTTTGTTGTGCGGCCGAAGTTGTCCTGGTGGGTGTCCCAACCGTCGAGCACGACTTCGACAAAGGTAACGCCTGATTCGATTAAGCGGCGGGCGAGCAAACAGCCGGCGCCGAAATTTGATTCGCCATAGGCGGCGCGCAGTTTGTCGTTTTCTTTCGACAGATCAAATGCCTTCATGTCGGGGCTGGTAATCATTTTGACCGCGCGCTCGTAGAGCTTTTTGTGCTCGGCAGATTCCGGCGACAGTTTTCCGCTACCTGCGGCGACTTCTAGTTGATTGAGCAGGTTGAGTCGCTGTTTGTAGCGGGCCAAATCGGTCGGCACAGTGGTGTTAGTTGGTGGCGCGGTGGGGTTGGAGATATCGAAGGGATCGAACTCGGTCCCCAAAAATCCGGCGCTGCCGCCGGTGTTGCGGACGCCGCCGACGCGCACGAACGAGGGGAGCTGGCCAGCGGCACCGGCAATTTCGTGGGCCACGAGCGAACCGAGCGTGGGATATTTCACCGTGGCCATGGGCAAGTAGCCGGTGTGCATTAGCAGTTGGGCGCGGGGGTGGGCGCCTTCGCGGCTGTTGACGGAACGGATGAAAGCAATATCGCCGGCTTGCTTGGCGAGTTCGGGAAAACCTTCGGCGATTTGAATGCCGGGGACAGCAGTGGAGATGGCTTTGGTTTCGCCGCCGTTGGTGGTGCCGGGCTTAGGGCTGAACGTTTCGAACTGGCTGGGGCCGCCTTGCATCCAAAGCAGGATGCAGGCCATGCCGCGGCTGCGCAGGTCGGCGGCTTGGGCGGTTACTAAATCTGTCCAGTGCAGCAGACCACCGGCAAGGCCGGCGGAAATGGCGCTGGCGGAGATGCCTTTGAGGAAATCGCGGCGGCCGATGACACCGTCGCGGTTCGCTTTCACGCCAACGCAATGGTGAAGTTGGACGCACATGGGTGGCCTACTTTCTCTGCAAGAATTCCGTGGAGTTGATGAGCGCCCATTGGATGTCTTCAAACGCAGCGGCGCGGGTGTTGCTTTTTTTTAAGTGGGTCAGACACGCATGCAGTTCTGTTTTGTTCGGTTCGCGACCCAGACAACGCAGGTACAACTCGGTGGTTACGGATTCGTTGTCATCGGTGGACGCCAGCAATTGGCTCAGTCCGGCGCCGGGACGGCTGGCGTTGATGGCGCGATTGATTTGCGGGCCGTTCATCAACAGCAGCGCTTGGGGAATGGAGCCGGTGACTTCGTCGCGCGGGGTGCTGGGGTCGAAGCCGAAGATTTGGTCGAATTGATTTCGTGGTGAACGGAGCAGCGCGGCTCCCTTACCACCGGCTCCACCCATTGCCGCGCTGAGTCGAACGCCCGGTTGATCGTTCATGCCCAAGGCTGCGATTAGGGCGTCGTAAACCTGGTCGCCTCGCAACCGCTCTGGGCAATTGGCGGCAAAGGGTATGTCGTTGGGGTTGCGGCGTGAGCGGCTGTCGCGCTGGTAGGCTTCGGTGGCCGCGATGATGCGGTAGAGGCGCTTGACATCGAAACCGCTGTCGACGAATTCGTGAGCCAGGCAATCGATGGTTTTGGGGGCGGTACAAGTGCGGTCTGGGCCGATGTCGTCGATTGGGTTGTAGAAGCCTTCGCCGACCAGTTCCGCCCAGACACGGTTGACGAAGGCTTTGGCGAACCATTCGTCGCTGGGTGAAGTGATCCATTTGGCAATCGAATTGCGACGGTCGGCGTCGGAGGTGCCGAATGCCAGACTCTGCCCGGTGAGGAAGAATACAGGCTGTATCTTTGTACCGTCGGTTTCGGGATGTTTCAGGTCGGGCATGAAATGCTCGGGACTGCCGACCGGGCGGTTGGCCTGTTTGGCGGCCAGCCGACGGGGACGATCGTTGCCGATCACTTCAAACGATTTTTTGTCGTCCGTGTTTACCGGTCGGATGGCAATCCGAGGAAAGAACGCCGCAAGTTGGTGGAATTGCTCGCGCTTCCAACGGTCGGTTTTATGATCGTGGCAATTGGCGCATTGAATTTGCACGCCGAGGAAAATGCGGGAGACTTCGGAGGTGATATCCGCGGCGTTGCCGTTTTGCGCCATGATGAGGCCGGTAGCGCCATTTTCGCGCACGTCGCCGCTGGCGGTGATGAAGGAGCGGACCGTTTCGTCCCAAGGCGTGTTCTTGTTGAATTGTTCGGTCAGATATTCAGTCAAAGCCGGCGCGGCGAGCTGGGCACGATCGTCGCTGCGGCGATACATAATTACGTCGCGCCAATAACGGGCCCAGTTTTCGCCGAAGCGCGGATCGTCCAGCAAACGACTGATGATTTTAGAACGCTTTTCTGACGATGGGTCGAGCACAAAGGCGGTGACTTCGTCGGGTGTGGGATTACGGCCGATGAAGTCCTGATAAATGCGGCGCAGAAAAACTTCGTCCGGGGCGCGACGGCCGAACTTGATGACCACGTCGAGGGCGGCTAAATCTTCGACGAGTAGTTTATCGACTTGTTTGGCGGCGGCGGTGGATTCACTCTTCGCCAGGGTTGATGTGGTGGGCGTACCCGTCCAGGTCATCAGCGGGGTTTGCTTGACCGCCGTGTTGTATTCGGTAGCTTGTGCTAAACCACTTGCACTGGCGAGTGCCAAAGAAACGACGACCAAAGACGGACGGAGCCTGATCATAGCGGTTCCGGTTTTTAAGGCAGCCCAACTGTAATTCTCGGCCACTTATTTTAACCCGCAAGCGGCATAGCAGTTCCGGCAGCTTCTTAGAACCTATGCTTTCCTATTGGTATTGCCCAGCGTGTAGGCCGGGAAACGGTGGGGCGAAATCGAAACATACTCCCCCGCAAACCTAGCCTAAAGACCGGTTTCCGGCACCGGACCTAGAAAAGCACAGCGACGCCGGATAGGCGCTCCTATTTATCCGATCCAATGATCCGCGTTACCGAAATCAATTCGCCCCTGGAACTGGCAGATTTGCGGCCGGTTTGGAATGATTTGCTGGCTGCGACGCCGAGAACAACCTTTTTCCAGTCGCACGAGTGGCTGGAAACCTATTGGCAGTATCACGGATACGGCGGCGATAGCCGTGCCGGCGTGAGCGGGCTGCAACCCGGCACGGCTGAGGATGATGCACTGCTAGAACAGAATTTGTCCATTAGTGGTCGGCCAGAACGGCTACGAATACTGCTCGTGGAAGCCGACGGGGAACCGATCGGCATTTTGCCCTTGATGGTATCGACCGAACCTTATCGGATTGGTCCGATTCGGGCGTTGGGTTATCCACTGGCGGGCTGGGGCAGTTTTTATGGGCCAATTGGCCCACATCCGGCGGCCACGTTGCGGGCCGGCCTGCAACATATTCGGTCGACGCCTCGCGATTGGGATTTACTGGACCTAAGGTGGGTCGATGCCACTGGAATTGACCAAGGGCATACTCCGCAGGCCATGCGTGCAGCCGGTTTTAGTTTTGACACGCAGATTTGGCATCTTTCGGCGCAAGTGGAACTGCACGATGGTTGGGACCAGTACTGGAGCAGTCGCAAACCAAACTGGCGAAGCAATGTGCGGCGCTGCGAACGGTTGTTAACGCGCCGCGGCGCGGTGGAGTACCTACGATATCGTCCCGGCGGAGTTGCTCACGGAGACGCCGATCCGCGGTGGGATTTGTACGATACCTGCGTCGATCTGGCGCAGCGAAGTTGGCAAGGCGCATCGAACAGCGGCACGACGCTTTCGCATCCGTCAGTGCGGAAGTATCTTCGTGCGGCGCATGAATCCGCAGCAAGAGCTGGAGCGGTCGATGTCAATTTGCTGCTGCTGGACGGTCGACCAGTGGCCTTTGCCTACAACTATTGTTTTCGCGACTGGGTTTATGGTGTCCGCAACGGTTACGACCCAGCGGCCGTTCAGGAGGGGGCGGGCACGGTGTTGATGTGCAAAATGATCGAAGATAGTTGCCGACGCGGCGATCAACTGCTGGATTTGGGGCCGGATTATCTGGATTGCAAGCGATACTGGCTCACTCGGATGCAGCCGGCTTACCATTACACGCATTTCCATCCGGCTCGCCTGCGTGCCCAGGCCTTGCGGCTGAAACGTGTGGTGCGACGGTGGCTTAACTGGAGCCGGCCGCCACAGTTTGAGCAAACTATGGTCAGCTAGAACTTGAAAGCAGTGAGCGAAGGCGTTGCGCCAAGGTAAATGCGGCGGACCACCTGCTGCGCTTTTTTCATACGACTAGTCGTCGTAGCGCACGCCGCGACGGGAGCGGCGATAGAATGGCATTCGCGTGCCAGGCGGAGGGGCGGTTACCCCTTCGCGGAAAAAGTATCCGCCCATGAGGCGGTAGAAGAACAGGAGCGAAAATGCGCCGGCGGTGCCGACGACAAAACCCATGACACTGATGGGCGAAATGTGCTTATCGGAAAAGTACGAAAGGATACCGCAGCCAATGACGGTGCCGCCGATGCCCATCATGAGCGTGGCAATGGTGCCGCCTGGGTCGCGCCCCGGCATAATGGCTTTGGCCAATAATCCAACCAAGGTGCCAAAGCCCACCCACACCAACAGTTCGTTGGCGGCCTGCTGGACGGCGGTGGAGAATTCGATATCGGGCATAGCGGCATAAGGAAGTGGTCAGTGGCCAGTAGTCGGTGATCAGTAGAACGAAGGAACAATACAACGTGCGCCACTAACAAAAGCCTCCCGCGACGCGGCTGACGTCCGATGGGTTACCCAAACTGCGCGGTACCAATCAGACGTCAGCGCGAAGGGGGCCGTCCCCCCCGACGCCAGCTTTGCCTTGCGGTGGGATCAATTGCTCAATCGCCACGTGCAACCATTGCCGGCGTCCGACAAACTTGTGCGGCTCGAAGCCATGCGGCTGCGAGCCGACGCCTTTGCATCGTGCAAAGGTTTATTGATTCGTGAAATAGTGATCTATTGATTTTGCGGTGGTGGAAGTTGTTGCGGTGGCTGCGTTTCGCGGTAAGCCTTTTGTGCTGCAGCTTCCTCGGTCAATTTGAATTGATTGCCTGGCGGATAGTATTGCACTTGCGAGTTCAAATAGTATGCGCTGGGTAAGTTCTGACCTGAGTAGTTGCCCATGCAACCTGTTAGTC
>DASXPQ010000088.1:0-3902 GCA_036493575.1 Pirellulales bacterium | reverse complement strand
GTATTTGAATTTCGGCCTGCCCGGCGTACTGATTGGCGGCGCATTGTTAGGCTGGATTTGGAGCTGGCTATTCTCAGGGGCGCGGCGGCTCGAGCGATACCACTCTGCGGCAGCGCGGCTGTTTTTTAGTTTCGCCGCGCTGTCGTTTTCAGGTTACCTGCCCACGCTAGTTCGAGCGGGCCCGGAAGTGTACAAGGGGGCGATCATCGATGCATTCTTAGTTCCCTTTGCCGTCCTTTGGTTCGCGCAGGAGCAGAAGTCGCCAAAGCATTCCTATGGTCGCAACCCAGCGATCCACAAGCCTGAGTTCATAAACACCCAAACTTTGCCTCACTTAATTTGGCGCTCGATTACCTGATTTGTCGGCGCTTAAATAGAACATAGCTATCGTTAATTTCTGGCAGCCGATTGCACGATGCTGCCGACTTGCCCCACCAACAAAGTTGGGATCGTTGCAAATCTCCGCTCACACGACGCGTGCAGTGCCGGGTGTGCATTCAAAAACCTTCGCTCAATGCAGATGTGAAACAACCATCCGGTGCCAAGGGAGGCGATCACACACAACGGGACAACGATAAATATGGTCGCCTTGGCATCGCTCAAGCCGGCGTTGAAGGCAATCCTGGAGATAACGGTGACGACCAATTCATGAACCAAATAAAGGCTATAACACATTCTTCCGCAGGACATTAGCGGAGAGAGGAATTTTCTGTCGTATATCCATGAGTCCAACGGATGCAGAATCAAAAGCAGCACACCGAAGAAAATGGCTGCGGACATTCGATAGGGAAGCCACCAGGGAAAAACTAACCCAAGCATCCCAGCGATCATTAACAGGCATAATATGACCGCCCGGCCGCCACGCTTCAAATAGTTAATGGCATAATAAATGGCAACTCCTGAAGCAAACGTGAACCATTGCCCGTTAAAAAAGAATCCGGAATCGGTGACCGAGGGAAAAACCAATTTTACGCTGATAACGCCAATCGTGATTGCGACTATCCCGCTGAAAAATCGATGGCGCGCGCATAATAAAAGCATTCCCACAACAAAATAGAACTGCTCTTCATAACATAGGGTCCATGCTTGTTGGATGAACAGCGACTGGCCTTCGCCAAAAATGTGCGGCCGCCAGGTTTCCGTAAGCGTCAGATTTCCAAGCCATTGCGATAGCGACAGAAAACGGGGTCCATACTGGGCGAGCGGCTCTTCGGAAAATATGCGGGTCCGTAGGATGACCTCGGCGACGAAAAATGCCACAACACCAAACAGCATCGCAATCCAATATGGAGGGTAGATTCTTCGGAATCTGCGCGCGAAGTATGTTTTGACGCTTTGATTCTTGATTCGCGTTGAATCTGCTATCGCTGAGATGCAATAGCCCGAAATCACAAAGAAGATTGGGACTCCGATTTCACCGAATGACGTCAACCAGATGAATGTTGACCCATTGAGCGGGCATTGCATCCTGAATATGGCTGTGGAATGAACTAATACAACCGACAGGCAAGCGATGCCGCGCCAGAGATCGAGCGATTGATAGCGAGGGCTAGCGGTAAGCATAACATGCTGCAAAATCGAGTCTGCAATTGCGCATGATGCAGCCGCAAGTGCGTTTCACACTTCTCGTCGGCTAACTGCGATTTGCGGATCGTATGGAAAATCCATCCATCTTTCATATCGGCGCATCTCAATTGGTCCAGCTAAATGTTTTCAGCTACTTGCGGATGTCCGCTATATGGAGGGGGCAGCAACCCATGCTGCTAGCACGCTTTGCGCTTGGAAATGACGAATGCCAACCGAATTCCAGGGAAATCTTAATAGGCTTAGGCAGTTGTTTACGCAGCGCGCGCTTTAGCGTTTGATTTATAGTCAGTGGCTTCGAGCGGGGCATTCACGACAGACGTTTCCATGCTTCGATAGACTACGAACAACGCCACTAGTGCTTGGGTTGTGGAAGCCAACGTATAACCCCACGCCAGGGCAAATCTTCCCCAAACTGGATAGAACAGCATCATAAATGCCAACTGCAACAGATATCCACCGATGTAAATTAGTGGCGGCCGTTGTGAGCGACTGATTGAAACCATCGGCATCAACACAGCCCATAACACAATGCTGCCCGGCAGCGACCAGGTTAGACAACCGAGCAGTTCCGAGGTGGCGTGCACAGCCTGCTCATCAAATTTGCCGCCGCCGTAGAACAGACGAATTAACGGATCAGCCAGCAGCTGTCCCGCCATGGCAGCTAACAATCCAATCACCAAGCAGCCGATAACAGCTCGATCGAGAATGGCTCGGGCTGTTCGCGCATCACCCTGGGCAAAGGTGCGCGCAAAATGCGGTCCCGTAACCATCGCGAGTGGCTTTCCAACAAATAATCCGAGTGGCACGAGCAGACTCAATGCGTACGTCAGGGCGGCATTGGTTCCCGCATTGTCGGTCATTGCCATGCGACGCATGTAAGTCATGCTGACCTGCGCGACACAGGCCGCCACAAAAAAACCCATCGCTTGCCCAATCATCTGTTGAAAATCGCGATCGCGGAAATTCAACGATACGCGTACGCGAAATTTGGTGGTGCGATAGAGTAGAAACCACTGTACGGCTAGACCCAGCAAACTGCTGACCGCCAAACCCAAGGCAATTTGGCGAAGGCTGCTGGCGATAAGGCCAAGCACGAGACCCGACAGCACAATCACCCGAGCAAGCAGTGGCCCCAGCTCGCTGCTCATTGGCACGCCGTGCGCAATGGAAACGGCGCTGAACAAAGTGCATAGGCTGAAACTGAAAACAATTGGCAACAGCAAGAGCGTAAGTTCTCGCAATTCGGCTTGTAGTTGCGGCGCGACATTGGGAGCCATGATGGTGCTGATTGGGCCGACGAACAGCGCGCACAACAGCGCCATCATACCCGAGACTAGAAACACGCCCGTCACGGTTGTGGCGAACAACGGCGCACACTGGTGCGGGCGCGTCACGGATGTTTTGGCGAAATACGACGAAATGACGGCGTGGGCAAATCCGAGGCCGCCGACGTTCAAAATCAGAAATGGGATCGAATAGGCAACATCAAAAACATCTTTTTCCGCCGAGGTGCCAAAGCGATTCGCCAAGACTTTCAGAAACACGTAGCCGATTAGCGCATTGCCGACAATCTGCGCTGTATGCAAAACGTGTTTGAGAGCCAATCGCTTGTGCGTAAGCATAGTGTGCCCGGCGATCGGTGCAATTGGCGCCGCAAAATGACAAGGTTCTTGTGTGGCGGCGGAAGAATATCGACCACCGTCTTTTATCCAAAGAGCAGCGTTCAGCAATTAGCGGTTTTTGCGGCGACCCGCATTCCACTGTCACGAAACGATCTCTATGGTTGGGGGCCATTCGCCGAATTGTCATCCTGGAAGTCTCTGTTTTAGCGATCCCGGTCATCGGCATTCATCAACAAGTATTTTCGTCATGGCACAGCGGTATTTGGTCACCGGCGCAGTGGGCTTCATCGGCTCCAGAGTAAGTCGCCTATTGCTGGATGCAGGGCATGCCGTTTTAGGAATCGATAACCTCAACGCGGCATACGATCCGCGGTTGAAACAGTCGCGTCTGGCAGCCTTGACCTGCCTACCAGGATTCGCATTCAAAAGGCTAGACATTACCGATGGGCCGACGCTGGAGCGGCTGTTCACGGAAGTTGCTTCACAAAGAAATCTTGATTGTAATGAAAATGATCCGCCGTTTACCGCTGTGTTTAATTTAGCCGCCCGGGCGGGCGTGCAGCCGTCCGTTGACGATCCGCATACCTACTTTCGCACGAACGCAGAAGGAACGCTCAATCTATTGGAACTATGCCGCCAATATAGAGTGCGCAAATTTGTACTAGCTTCGACTTCCAGTTTGTATGGCGCTCA
>DASXPQ010000087.1:0-9250 GCA_036493575.1 Pirellulales bacterium | reverse complement strand
CGGCGCATCATCCCGAGCGGCAAAATAATCCACGAGCGCCGTTGCGTCGTTCGAGCTCATGTTGAATTTCGGCATCCGCAGTACAACCGACGGCCGAATCGGATATGGTTCCAGCAGAAAATCATGCAGCCACCGCGTCTGCACTTTTTTGCCTTCGCCCACCAGCGGCGGCGGCAGCCAGCCCCACGCTTCTTCCGCCTTGGCGTTCGGATTAATTTTTTGTTCGTCGCTCACCACAGCCGGATAAATCCAATGGCCCAAATCGCCCCCGCGGCCAGAGTATTGTGCAGTTACGCGGTTCTGCGGCACCAGCGGGTTCTTGGAACCCACCAGCCAGCTCTTGCCATCCAGCAGCACATCCCGCCACAACGCAAACCGTTCGCCTAATCCGCCGCCGTCAAATTTATCTCCCTCTTCGTTTTCATCCGTCGTGACTGGTTCGCCTTTGGCATCGACCAGCGGCCGGCCATAAAGCTGTGCGTGCAGGAAGCCGCGGCGATCTTGTTTTTGCGAATCGTCAATTTGCGCCTGCGTAAAGTGCGGCAACTCGAACGAATAATCCGTCGCTTGCACCGCCGCCCCCAACTCGCCCGGCTTGTACGATAAATCCCAGTGATCGAAGTCCAATTGATGACAGCCCGTGCAATTGAATTGCTCCACCATTTTCGTTCCGGCAATCACCGCCTGCTCGCGCGGATTTTCGCTATAGCTGGCCACATACTGCGTGGCGGGCGGTTCCGAAACCAATCCCAGCACGAACGTCATAACGGCTTCAATTTCATCTTCCTTGAACGCGAACTGCGGCATCCGCAACCGCTCGTTGTAGCCCTTGTTTTCCGTCTTCTTAAAATCGTAACTCCGCGGCTGATGCAGCTTCTGCCAAACAAATCCTTCGCGCTCGTGCCCCAGCAGTTTTTCCATCAGCCATCCCTGCGTCGGCCCAAGCTCATCGACGGCGTATTCCATATTGTCCGGATCGGGCACGCCATGCGCCGGCCGTTCCGCCGTTCCGTAAGGAACATGATTCATCGCCGCCGCGTTACTTGATTCAGACTCTTTACCGCTCGTCTCCTTCTCCTGCGGCCACGCGTAATGCGTGACGTATTCGCCGACTTGTTCGAACGCCAACCGCGTCGGATCTTTGCGGCCCCAATCGGCCAGCGAAGTGCCAATCGGCTTGGCGTCTTCAAAGCCTGGAATATCGTGGCAACCGAAGCAGCCATATTTAGCAATCGCCCTGCGCCCCACGTACTGCAGCGCGCGCTGCGTGGCGGCGGTTTCCTTGATTTCGCTCGGCCCGGAATTCTGAATCAACACGGCTTCCGCGCCGGTGATTCCTCCGGCACGTTCCACCGGAATTCCTTCCTTCAAATACTGCTTCGCCCGCTCCGCCGGATATTTCTCTTTCAGATAAACAAGCGCCAGATCAAATAGCGCATCCTGTTCAGCAGCCGTCATGGCATTGTCCGTCGGCACATCTGTCGGCTTCCACCCTTCCCGCGATTGCATCAGGAACACCGTGATGTCAGCAATCGGATCGCTCACGCTGTTATCCGCCCCAGTCACCGGCGTCAGCATGGTGTTTGGCATCACCGTCCGCGCGTGATAATGGCTCGGATTTTTAATCCAACTATACAACCACTGCGCCCCAAACGGCTTCAGCGACAACTTGGCCCCCATGCGCGATAAATTCGGCCCCTGCGTGGCCGCCGCTTGTGGAAAATCCGCATGCTGATGACATGTAATGCACCGCATTTCAAATGCCTTCTTGCCGCGCTCCACCGACGGCTGCGACGTGATCCCGGCATACTGCTCCAAATATTCAAACGGCTGGCTGCTGGTCAGCAAGTAATTGGCAATCGCCCGAACTTCAATCGGCTCAAACCGCTTGGAATCCGCCAGGCCCGGACTCTCTTCGTACACCAGTTTTCCATTAGCGTCGCGCACTGGCTTGCCTTGCTCGTCCAACTTTTCCACCGGCACCATATGATCCCACAACCCGAAGAACCGCGGCATCTTAGTGCTCGGCCGGAAGTCTCGCGGATTGCGAATCCAGGAATACAAAAACTCGAATCCGTCTTTGCTGGCCAAGTATCGCAAACTCGGACCGACCTTGCGGAACGTGCCCGGCGTTTCCACATCCTTCAGTGCGCCTTCCAAATGCGTAGACGTCGACGCCAGCACCGGAGTCTTCGCGTCTGCATCGCTCAGCAAGAATTCGCGCAGCCGGTGTCGAGCATTCTCATCGTCCGGATGGCTCGACAACTTTTCCGTCCAGTCTTTCACGTCAGCTGGCAAATTCTTAAAGCCCGCATCGGCCTTAATCTGTTGCGCAGCCGCGAAGAACGTCGGCTCAGCGCGCACATCAGGCCCCGTGCGCTTATTCGGCCCGTTGAAGCCGTTGATATCGTGGCAGCCGAAGCAACCATAGTTGCGCACCAATTCGTAACCCTTGACCAGCGTCGGTGCCGGCGGATCAGGATATTTGGCGCTCGGCTCCAGGTCCACCACTTCATGATGGCATTTCAGGCAGCTCGCCTCGGCCAGCGCCTTCGGATACATCGGAAAGATCCAATGGTGATTATCAAACCAGCCATAATCGTGCGCCCATTCATGCCCCTGCTGCGGCGAGTTGGGCGTGTGAGAAGCAAATTCGAACGACGTCGCACTCCCCTGCCCTTGATGGCAAATCGTGCAGCCGAAAACATTTCTCGGATGCGGACTGGTGCCCCCGACAAATAAATCCAACCGCGGGTGCGAGCTGAACGGCTGCGGCACCCCGCGCCGAATGGTCAGCTCTATCGGCTGCCCCCACGACACGTTCCGCAACAAATCCACCAGCGCTCGATCGATATCAACGACCTTCGCATCCCTGATCTTCACCAGCACATCCCCCGCAGCCAACCCTGCAACTGCCGCCGGAGTCTTGGGCAGCACCGACCCAATCGTGACATCGCTGGCATTCACCATTCCGCGATCGGCCAACGAAAATCCATACACCTGTTCCAAATTGACCGGAACTTCATCCCCCTTGGAATCTTTTTGCGGCTGCGGCACTTCCTTCGGCGTTTCTAGCGACACCGTGAAGTCGTGCGATTTTTCGTAACCCGGCAACGTCGCCGATCCCGCCGCCGTTTTTTCAATCGCCTGATGACAAGTGGTGCAATGATCGAACCGCGCCACTTCTTTAAAGTTGTTATTCAGCGTCAGGTCCGGTAGCCAAATCTGATCGACCTTCAATGGGCTGTTGAACGCATCCAAAATCGGCATTTCCAAAACTTGCTTGCCCGGATTCGCCTTCCGCTGCACAAACGCTTTTTTCAATTGCTCCAGCTTATGCTGATGTTCTTTTAGATTTTTTTCCGCCACGTCCTGATCCGACGTAATGCTGCGGAAAATCGCTTCCAATTCCTTCCGATGCGTTTGCTCTTTCTGCTGAATGGCCGTCAGACCTTCAACGTCCGCCTTCGCCCGATCAACTTCCAATTGCAACTGCGCGGTCTGATCGGCGGCTGCCCCTTCGCCAACGGCCAGGCTGAAATTTGCCATCGCCTTATCGAGCACCGCTTTGCGAAATTTCAATTGGCCGGTCAAGTTGTCTTCGCGAAACTTCACCCGGCTGATCAAATCGTTCATCCGGTTGTACAAATCCATCCGCAAATCGCGCCGCTCTTTGGGATCGGTGTACCCGGCCAGCTTGTCCATGTCCGCTGCCATGAAATCAGCGGCCTGGGAATCTGCAGCCGCCTGCGCCGTATCCTGTGCGTCCGTTTTCGTTTTGGCTTCAGCAAAAAACTTCGCAAACAGTTGCCGCCCCTGATCCGACAGCGCCGCCCCCTGCACGTCTTCCAACTGCTGCTGCAACTGGTTCGCGGTTTCCGTGAATTCGGCCGTGTCCTGCTCGTTCACCCGCGCATCGGCTGTCCACGTTTCAATATCGCGGAACTGCCGCTGATAATTTTTCCACGACCGGCTGTGATCCGCCGCCAACATCCACACCGTGGTAAACAACATCAGCACGCTGGCCACGCCGAATACGACGTGCATCGACTTCAGATTGCGCCAAGTTGATTCAGTAGCAGGCATGAATTCATTAAGCCGCGACCGCCGGTCGCGCTTGAACTATGGCAACTCAAAAATTCAAAAAATATTCCGGAATCGCAATGATGTATTTCAAATTCACCGTCCAGCGCAGCACCATTTTGATCGGCAGCGTCATCATCAACAGCAGCAAGTTCGACATCAGCATGTACCGCAAAAATCCCATCTTCACGAAGAACTTGCGGAACACCGTCACCGCCATCAGCGGCGGCAGCACAATGAAATACGCCAGCACCGCAATAATCCCCGGTGCCTCGCGCAGCAATATGTAGCCCAGCTGATGGCCAAAACTGGCCCCCGTCGGCGCATTCGGCAGCGATTTGCCCAGCCAATTGATCCAAAAATATTGCGACAAGTTGACGTTATTCAGCACGTCCACCTTGTGTGCATCCCACGCTTCAAACGGTCCGAAAATATTCCAGTTCGGCCCGCGCAAAAATGTCCCCAACACAATCAGCGTCACCCACAATTCCAAAAAACCAAACTGGAACACCAGATAACTGAACTTCCGCTCGGCAATCGTGTAATAGCCGTTTCCCTTCTTATTGAAATCCATGTACGGAATGGCCATCAGCCCGAAAATCACCAGGCTCGGCAGCACCACGCCCGCATACCACGGATCGAAGTACACCAGCATTTCCTGCAGCCCCAGGAAGTACCACGGCGCCTTCGACGGATTCGGCGTCTTCACGCGGCTCGCCGGTTCTTCCAGCGGCGCCTTCAGTGCAATCGCCCACACCAGCAGCAGCGCCGTCAGCGCCACCATGCAAATCAACTCGGTGTAAACCAAATCCGGCCACACCAACACTTTTTCATCGTCCAGCTTTTCCAGCGGCAATTCCCCCTTAGCGGTCCGCTCGTCATTCTGCACGGCCTTGTGCGCCCCCAGCCACGTAAAGAAACCCAGCAAAAACACCATCGACACAATCGGCACATTATCCGGCTTGGTAACAATGGCCGAAAAATTCACATCCGTCATCGCCATGCCCATCACCAGCAGCACAACGTTCAGCATCGTCCACGCAACCAGCGGCCGCGTGAAAAACTTGCGAAAAATAAAGAAGAACACCAGCAGCCCCGACGTCCCTAACGAATACATCGTCGGGCTCGTCAGCTGGTTAATCGTGTTGCGCACCGCTTCAGGCAACTGCGGCATCATGCTCGGATTCGCGCTCGCCGCCAGCGGCGACAAAATCACAAACCCCACCGACACCGCCACCCAAAACAGCGCCGCCCCAATCGCATCTTTCTGCTTCCACAGCACGAGCGCCATCACGGCGTTCATCACCGCCAAAATCAAATAATATCCGCCCAGGAATCCGGAAATCCGATCCAGAAACTCCGGCAAATTCACTTCCGCCGCCAACAGCGGCGAGATGAAGCTGCTCAAACAGATGTGAACGTCCATGGGAATCGATCCCGCGCTTTTGATTTACAACTCACCTACTCACCACTCACTCCGCCCTACAGCGGCCCGCTAATTCCGCCGTCCTTACGCACTCGCCAAAAATGAATGGCCATCAGCATCGCCGCGGCCAGCGGAATCGCCACGCAGTGCAGCACATAAAAACGGTTCAAAGTCTCTTCGCCCACGAACCGCGCACCGAGCAAACCAAAGCGCGCATCGCTAGCGTTGGTAATCATGTCGATCCCGCCAATTGAGAGCAGCGCATGTCCCGGCCCTTCATGCCCCAATACCGGCGTCGCTCGTGCCATGTTCGAACCCACCGTAATGGCCCAAATCGCCAACTGATCCCACGGCAGCAAATAACCGGTGAACGACAACAGCAAAGTCAGCAGCAACAAAATCACGCCAATCACCCAATTGAACTCACGCGGCGGCTTGTAACTGCCCGTCAAAAACACCCGATACATGTGCAGCCACACCGTAATCACCATGGCATGCGCACCCCACCGATGCAGTTCGCGCATAATTCCCAAGCTCACCACGTCGCGCAGCGCTAAAATATCGTTGTACGCCCACTCCAACGTCGGCCGGTAATAAAACATCAGCAGCACGCCCGTCACCGTTTCCACCAGAAACAGGAAAAACGTCACGCCCCCCATGCACCACGTATAACTCAGCGCAATGCCTTGCTTTTTGATCGATACCGGGTGCAAGTGCAAAAAGAAATTGGTGAGCATCACCACAATCCGATTCCGCCGATCCACCGGCATCGGATGGCGGAATATGCTCTTCCAAATTTGACTATTGCGAATCGTTTCGCCGAGAGACATGGATAAGAATTATTTCTAACTTCTAGTTGTTGCGGAAATTTTGCAGACGCAATCCTCAGCCCTGCTTCTCACACCACCACAAAACAATCCGGATCGGTCCACTGACCAAGCTCTTCCTGGAACGTGCGGCTCTTGTCCACTTCCAACTGCCCGTCGTCCCCAATGTGAACGGCATATCGCTCCAACGGTCGCGGAGCCGGGCCTTCAAAATTGATTCCGTCTTTATAAAAACCGCTGCCGTGGCAGGGGCATTTGAATTTTTGTTCCGCTTCCAACCAGTTCGGCGTGCAACCCAAGTGTGTGCACACCGTTTTCAATGCGTAAATTTCCGGCTTCCCGTTGTATTCGCCGTTCACAATCCACACGCCGTATAGGCTCACAAACTTCGTCTCCACCTGCCCCGGCGCAAAGTTTTCTTTGAAGCCCACTTTGAACCGGCTAGGCGGCTCCGTCAGCACGTTCGGAAACATGAACCGCGCGAATCCCAGCGACCACAATCCACCGGTAACAGCCATCGCGGTCATGCCTAGCGCCAAAGACGAGCCGAATGCATACTGCAAAAAGCTGCGCCGGTCGACTTCTTCCGCCGTCGCCTTCGCGGGCGATAATTTCGCATACGCCGGCTTGGCCGGCATCGGTGGCACCGGAATCTTTTCTTTCGCCGCGGCTTTCGGGGCAGCTTTCGCAGCCGGCATCGCCGCTGCCTGCGCTTTGGTCATCGGTCCCGGCTTCGTTCCCCCTCGCGCCGCCGCCAAAATGCTGGCCGTATCTTTATCTTTCACAACTGCTACGGCCGCCGGTTTCGCCGCCGGCTTGGCGGCAGGTTTTTCCGCAGCAGGCTTGGCTGCAGGCGCTTTGGCGGCAGGCTTTGCCGCAACCGGTGCAGCTGCACCCGGTTTTCCCGCGCGGGCCGCTGCCAAAATATCTTTCACACTCGGCCGTTCACCAGGCGCTAACGGTTTCGCGGCCGGTTTTGGCGCAGCAGGCGCCGGAGTCGCTTCAGCCCCCGCTTCTTCCGCGCCAGCTGGCGCAACAGCCGACTCATCGGCCGACGAGCTCTCGCCAGCACTCGGTGCCGGCGCACTTCCACCCTCGGTGGTATTCGCCTTACGGGCCGCTGCTAGAATCTCAGCGACCGACATCTTTTTCTTTTCTGGCATACCCAAATCCCTAGTCCGCCAGCGTCCCTCGCAGGCGGTACACAATCACGCACGCATCCACAATCCATGCAGCGCACACCGCGATTGAACCACGTCCCGATCCCCGAGTGTGCACAGCATTGGACCGTGCCCGAACTCGATTTGGGAGGGGATTGTGAGATTTTTCACGAAGTAACCCATGTTGTAACTACGTACAGACTTTTGTCAACGGGAAATCTCCTCACACCCTCCACTCCTTCAATTCTAGGCAATCCCACGCAGTCGATGAAATCCCCACCATCGGGCCCCGCAATCAGCAGTTTTCTGCTGCCGCGCAAGCCGCCTCCGGTCGCGTCCCTGCTAAACTGCTTGATGCTTTGGGCGGTCGCCCACACAATGCACTACATAACGAACCGAAACATGTCTTGCGAAATCTAATAGATAGCCCGACTGTGCCAGTCGGCCGAGTGGCTGGGATGGAACAAAGTAAGCCCCAGTCCCTCACGCTCACGGAGGATCAACCATGAACATCCTGATCATCGGCGGCGGCGCCCGCGAACACGCCCTGGCCTGGAAAATCAAGCAAAGCCCGCGCGTCAAGCGCGTCTTCGTCGCCCCCGGCAACGCCGGCACCGCTGCTGACGCTGAAAACGTCGATCTCTCTCCCACCGACTTCCCACGCCTCATCCGCTTCGCCAAGGAAAACGAAATCGCCCTCACCGTCGTCGGCCCCGAAGCGCCGCTGGTCGCCGGCATTGTCGACGCCTTCCAGGCAGAAAAACTGCGCATCTTTGGCCCGTCGAAAGCAGCCGCTGAATTGGAAGGCAGCAAAGTCTTCTGCAAAAACCTCCTCCGCCACGCCGACGTCCCCACGGCCGACTATCAAGTCTTCCGTAACGCCGCCGGCGCCATTACCTATCTCCGCGATCGCGAAGATATCGCTGTCGTCGTCAAAGCCGATGGCCTCGCCTCCGGCAAAGGCGTCTTCGTCTGCGGCGGTCGCGCCGAAGCCATCGAGGCCATCAACCGTATCGCTGGCGACAAAGAATTTTCCGAAGCCGGCCGCCAAATCCTCATCGAGGAACGCCTCGATGGCCACGAAGCCAGCGTGCTTGCCATCACCGATGGCCGCACCATCCTCACGCTCCCCGCTGCGCAAGATCACAAGGCCGCCTTCGACGGCGACACCGGCCCCAACACCGGCGGCATGGGCGCCTACTGCCCCACGCCCCTCATCACCGACGCCGACTTGCATCGCATTGAAGAGCAAGTCCTCGTCCCCGTCGTCCATGCCCTCAAGCGCATGCGCCGCCCCTTCCGCGGCGTCCTCTATGCTGGACTGATGATGACCGGCCAAGGCCCCAAAGTTTTGGAATTCAACGTCCGCTTCGGCGACCCCGAATGCGAACCGCTCTTAATGCGCCTAAACAGCGACCTGGTCGAACTGATGGAAGCTGTCGTCGACGATCGCCTCGCCGCCGTCACGCCTCCCGTGTGGAACCCCCGCCCTTCCGTCTGCGTCGTCATGGCCAGCGCCGGCTACCCGGGCAAGTACGAGCGCGGCTTTCCCATCCGCGGCCTCGACGAAGCCGCAAAAATCCCAGATGTAAAAGTCTTCCACGCCGGCACTGCCACCGCCGATGGCCGCGTGGTCACCGACGGCGGCCGCGTCTTAGCCGTCACCGCCCGCGGCAACTCCATCCCCACCGCCAAACTCTCCGCCTACCCCGCCGTCAAACAAATCCGCTGGGAAGGCGCCTGGTGCCGCAAAG
>DASXPQ010000086.1:0-2851 GCA_036493575.1 Pirellulales bacterium | reverse complement strand
AGTACGTGGTTTGCAGGCGGCTATTTACTCGCATGGTTTGCGTTCTCCCTCCTGGCGACTTCGGCTCAGTGGATGCTCGAGCGTGCTGCCTTGCTCACGCCCATGATGGCTAGTGCCAGCAATCTCCTTGGCGCGATCGTGTTGATCGCAGCTGGGCTCTATCAGTGGACGCCGCTCAAGGAGGCTTGCTTATTCAATTGCCAGGCGCCGCTCACATTCATTATGCGGCACGGTGGTTTCCGAAGCGATCCCAGTGGAGCTGTGACGCTCGGGCTGCGTCACGGCTTCTACTGCGTCGGCTGTTGTTGGGCGCTGATGGTGCTTTTGTTCGTTGGCGGCGTGATGAATCTTTTCTGGATTGCCGCACTCGGCATCCTTGTGTTGCTGGAGAAAGCTACGCCCTATGGCCAGGTCATTACCCGGGTCGCTGGCGGTCTCTTCGTGCTAGCGGGCGTATGGATGCTGTTTCCAAATCTTTAAAGACACCCCTAAACGTGCAGCGATGCTGCAAAACTTTCGGCCTCTGCACGGGAGGCGTGTGAATGTCCTCTCTTCGAGGTGAGGCAGATATCAAGTTGAATGTTTTCTCCTAATCCCCCCAGTTCGGACATCGGCTTTCCAGCGACAACGTGCGCCCACGTAAGGTGCCTGTCGAACTGCTACATTGACCACCGCTTATTCAGTCATATTCAGTTTGAGGAGCGTCTTGTGCGGCGACGACTATTTCTCGGTATTCTCGGTGCTGCAGCAATTTGGCCCTATGTGGCACCTGCGCAATCTTCCGCCACGATGCGACGGATTGGTTTCCTTGGCAATTCCACGCCCGAGCTTGAGGCCAACCTAATCGGTCCATTCCGGCAGGAACTGCGTGCGCTTGGATACGAAGAAGGGCGAAACATCCACATCGAATATCGCTGGGCCAATGGAGACTACAGTCGCCTTCCGCAACTCGTTTCTGAACTGTTAGCTGCCGGGGTGGAGGTCATTGTGACCGCCGGGACCCCGGCTACGCTGGCGGTTAAGCATGCCACCAGCAAGGTTCCGCTGGTCATGATTGCGGTCGGCGATCCGGTTGGCACGGGTGTGGTGCCGAGCTTGGCACGCCCGGGCGGCAACATCACAGGCCTGAGCTCAACTTCCCCCGATTTGGAAGGCAAGCGACTAGAACTGCTGAAGGAGATTCTTCCAGACCTTTCGTACGTGGGGATTTTGCGCAACCCGTCCAATCCATTTCACGTCACCTCGATGAAACAGGCGCGTCCCGCCGCGCAGAGCATGGGGATCAAGCTGTTGGTGTTAGATGTCGTAAAAACAGAAGACCTCGACGCGGCATTCGACAAAATTCTTAAAGAGCGACCAGGTGCATTACTGGTACTTGCAGATCGTGTGTTTTTACACGACCGCAGTTCGCTCATTGAATTCGCAATGAAACACGGATTGCCGACCATGAACCCCTACCGGGAGCTGGTCCAAGCCGGTGGTTTGATGTCATATGGACCGAGTTACGAGGACATGCACAAACGTGCGGCCGACTATGTAGACAAAATCCTAAAGGGCACCAAAGCTGGCGACTTGCCGGTGGAGCAACCGACTAATTTTATACTGCGCATCAATCTCAAGACGGCCAAGGTCCTTGGTCTCAACGTTCCTCCTCGTCTCCTTGCTCTTGCCGACGAGGCAATCGAATGAGATGGAAAACTTACGTTGCTGGCACAAAGTTTATATCTCGATCCCTCCAGTGGATGTCCGCTTCCGGCACCTCGACACTTTTCCAGCGCATCGCCGGTCGTGATGTAATCAGCCATTGTTTGGTGCAGTCCTGAGTCTCGGGGCAGGCATGCGACGCCGCGATTTCATCAAGACTGCTGCCGGTGCGGGTATTTTTTGGTCGTTTGCCACCCACGCGCAGCAATCGCCAATTCCGATAATCGGCGTGTTGCACGGGGTGGCGGCTGCACAATGGGCCGATCGCATGGTCGGGTTCCACAAAGGTCTTGGCGACGCTGGTTTTGTGGAGGGCCGCAACTTGGCGATCGAGTACCGCTGGGCGGAAGGCCGATTTGACCGATTGCCGGCGATGGCCACTGATCTCGTCAGCCGCAAGGTCGCGGTCATCTTAGCCGGCGCAAGCGATATCGCGATCTGGGCGGCGATGGCGGCGACAAAGACGATCCCGATCGTATTCACGACCGCGTCGGACCCAGTGCGGGCTGGATTCGTAACCAGTCTCAATCATCCCGAGGGAAATGCCACGGGAATTACTTTTATGGGTGTCGACCTAGTCGCCAAGCGGATGGAGCTACTGCATGAGATTCTTCCGAATGCCAATCGGATTGCAGTCCTTGTAAATCCGAACAATCCGGGACTGATGCAGGACAATATTCAGCTCTCACAGGCCGCTCTACATCGTCTCGGCCTCGACATGATCATTCTCAAAGCCGGCAGCGGAGAGGAGATCGAAAGTGCGGTTCTCAGCGCCGTGCACCAACAGGCCGGTGCTTTAAGCATAGGCAATGATGCATACCTGAGTTCGCGCAGTCGGCAGATTGCTGCCTTCGTGCTCCGCCATGCTCTACCAACGATGTCGGAATCCCGTGACGGCGTCGTTGCGGGCTTATTGATGAGCTATGGCCCCAACCAGGCGGATACTTTCGGGCAAGCTGGACGGTATGTAGGTCGCATTCTCAAGGGCGAAAAAACGGCTGACCTACCCGTCATGCAGCCGACCAATTTCGAGCTCTACGTCAATCGCACGACCGCCCAGGCAATTGGATTGAAAATTTCGGAATCATTCCTTGTGCGCGCCGACGGGGTGATCGAATGAAGCGGCGGGAATTCATCACGTTGCTTG
>DASXPQ010000085.1:0-11240 GCA_036493575.1 Pirellulales bacterium | reverse complement strand
TGCAAGGCCAGCAGGATTTTGAGATCACGCTGAGCACATTGGGCCGGCTCAGTACCGTGGAACAGTTTGACGACATCATTCTAAAAACCGACCACGATGGAAATGTTGTGCGGGTCAAGGATATTGGCGAGGCGCAACTAGGGGCTAAGAATGAAGACGTGGATGTCAAGTTGGATGGCAAGCCCACCGTGTTTTTGGCCGTTTTTCAGCTTCCTGATGCCAATGCACTCGACACATACGATGCAGTCATGGCGAAGATGCGGGAGCTACAGCAGAGTTTTCCTGAGGGGGTTAATTGGGAAATTGCCTTTGATACCACGCCTTACACTCGCGAATCGATCAACGAAGTTTTCAAAACGCTACGCGATGCGGTGATTTTGGTCGCGTTGGTGGTGCTGGTATTTCTGCGAAACTGGCGCTCCTCGCTGATTCCGATGGTGGCCGTGCCGGTGGCGATTATCGGCACGTTTATGGCCATGGCGGCACTCGGATTCAGCTTGAACAACTTAACGCTGTTCGGTCTGGTTCTGGCCATTGGCATTGTGGTCGACGACGCCATCGTGGTCGTCGAGGCGGTCGAACATCATATAGAAAACGGCCTCGCCCCGCGCGAAGCCACCATTAAAGCGATGGAGCAAGTGTCCGGGCCGGTGGTTGCAGTCGGTTTAGTGCTCAGTGCGGTGTTTGTTCCGTGCGCATTTATCAGTGGCATCACGGGGCAATTCTTCCGCCAATTTGCCCTAACCATTTCTGTTTCAACGGTGATATCCGCGTTCAATTCGCTCACGCTTAGCCCGGCACTGGGGGCGCTGCTGCTGCGGCCGAGAGAAAAACATACGGCTCCGCCATTGCCTTGGCCGGCAATTGTGCTGGCGGGCGGCTGGTTGGGTTGGATGCTGTTGACGCCGCGGGCCGTCAATTGGCTGGTGCCGCATGGTTTTTGGCTCAGCGCAATGCCCTACGTTGCTGCGGCGGTTGGTGCGGTGGCGGGTGGAATCGTCAGTTGGCCGCTCAATCGTTTTCTGGCCCTGGCATTTGCGGCCTTCAACGAAGCATTCAATGCGTTGGGTGCAGTGTACACCTGGATTATCGGCAAATTGCTGACGATTAGCGTCGTAATCCTCGTGGTGTACGGTGGTCTGTTAGTGTTGACCTACCACGACCTGCAGCACACGCCTAAGGGTTTTATCCCCAGCCAGGACATGGGTTACCTGCTGTGCAATGTTCAATTGCCAGATTCCGCTTCATTTGAGCGGACCGAGAAAATCATGGCGCAGGTCAGCGACATCGCGCAACATACACCCGGGGTCAAGCATGCCTCGGCGATTACCGGCCAGTCGTTCGTGCTAAGCGCATTTGGATCGAATTTCGGCTCAGTGTTTATCGGTCTGAAAGACTATTCCGAGCGGCGCGATCCGCAGTTATCAAGCGACCGAATTGCCGCCTCACTGACGCAGCAATTCGCGGCCAAAATCTACGAGGCGCAAGTAATGGTTTTTCCTCCACCGCCGGTTCGCGGCGTCGGCCGGTCGGGCGGCTTCATGATGATGGTGGAAGATCGCACGGATTTAGGGCCGAAGCAACTACAAGTGCAAACAGAAAATCTTGTTGCGAAGGCGCAGCAACAACCCGGCCTCATGGTGCTTCCCTCGCCGTTCCGCGCCAATGTACCGCAATTGAAAATCGAGCCCGATATTCACGAATGCATGGAAAAAGGCGTAACGCTGAAAGATTTCGCTGACACGTTACAAATCTATCAAGGTTCGCTATACGTGAACGATTTCAATTTGTTCGGCCGCACGTGGCAGGTCATCGTGCAGGCGGAGCCACAATTTCGCAATCAGATTGAAGATTTGCCTCGGCTCCAGGTGCGCAATAATTCGGGCAACATGGTGCCGCTGGGTTCACTGGCCAGCATTGTGCCGGTCAATGGTCCGCTTGTAATGACGCGATACAACCGATATCCGGCCGCATCGGTCATGGGCGGCGCACTGCCTGGCACAAGCTCCGCCGATGCAATCGATTCCATGGAGCGTGTCGCCAAAACGGAACTGCCCGCTTCCATGTCATTTGAATGGACGGAAATGGCGTTCCTGGAATTGCTGGCGGGAAATACTGCGATGATCATTTTCGGCCTCGCTGTAGTTATGGTCTTTTTGGTTTTGGCCGCGCAGTACGAAAGCTGGTCACTGCCGATGGCGGTGATTTTAGTGGTGCCCATGTGTTTGCTAAGCGCCATCACCGGCGTGCAAATCGCCAAGATGGATATCAACATTTTCACACGCATTGGCTTTGTCGTGCTGGTCGGATTGGCCAGCAAAAATGCCATTTTGATTGTCGAATTCGCCAAGCGCAAACGCGAAGCGGGCGAGCCCCGGCGGCAGGCCACCTTGGAGGCGTGCCGATTGCGATTGCGCCCAATCGTGATGACGTCGTTGGCATTTATTTTGGGCGTGTTACCGCTAATGTTGGCCCAAGGGGCCGGAGCGGAAATGCGCCGCACGCTCGGCAACGCCGTGTTTAGTGGAATGTTGGGGGTGACAGTGTTCGGAATTTTCCTGACGCCAGTGTTCTTTTTCACTATCGATTGGTTAGGCGGCACGCCGCTGTTCGCCTCGTGGATGATGCAGGTGGCTGGGCGATGGTCGATCAACATTCTTAGCATGCGTCCAGTGCGCGAATATGCGCATCGAGTGTTGGTTGCTCGTTCACACAAACCAACAACCGGACATAAATCTCCCGGGCAGGCCATTGCTCAAAACCCTTCTACGGTTGAATCAAATGGGCGTGGCCTGACCACGTCCGACGCATCGACGCCCGGCGGTCGTCAACCGGTATTAAAGGATTAACGCGAAACGACAGAACCGCATGTTTTCCAACTTCTTTATCAATCGCCCGATTTTTGCCTCGGTACTGTCGATCATCGTCACGCTGGCCGGTAGTGTGGCGCTGTTCACACTGCCGATCGCGCAATATCCGGTGATCACGCCGCCAACGATTGAAGTCTCTGCTACGTATCCCGGCGCTAACGCGCAAGTTGTGGCCGATACCGTCGCGGCGCCCATCGAGCAGCAAGTGGTGGGCGTGGAAGGCATGTTGTACATGTCATCGCAGTGTACCAACGACGGCACCTACGTGCTCACCGTAACCTTTCACAACGGTGTCGATTTGAACATGGCGCAAGTCCTGGTGCAAAATCGCGAAGCGCTGGCCGAACCGATTTTGCCGGATTTGGTGAAGCGTCACGGCATTACGGTGAAAAAGAAGTCGCCCAGCACGCTAATGATTGTGAATTTGTTCTCGCCTGACGGCAGCCGCGACAATTTGTATCTGAGTAATTACGCCACGATTCAATTGAAGGACGAGCTGGCGCGGCTGGACGGCGTGGGCGACATTGGCTACATCGGCCAGCGCGATTACAGCATGCGTCTATGGTTGGATCCGGAGAAGATGTCGACGCTGAATCTCTCCGCCGCCGACGTCGTGTCGGCCATCATGCAGCAAAATACGCAAGTAGCGGCAGGCCAAATCGGCCAACCACCAATTAATACGGGACAAACGTTTCAGTACACCATCAGCACCATGGGTCGGCTCGCTGATCCCGATGAATTTGCCGACATGATTCTAAAGGCCGATGCCGCGGGCCGGATTGTTCGTGTGCGTGACGTGGCGCGAATTGAGTTGGGCGCCCAAGGTTACGATCAAACCTGCCGTTTGGATGGAAAGCCCTCCGTGGCGCTGTCGATTTATCAGTTGCCCGGCTCCAACGCGCTGGAAATTGCCCGGCGCGTGCGGGCGAAAATGGACGATCTCAAAAGCCGCTTTCCGCAAGGCATAGATTACTCCATTGTTTACGATACAACGCCGTTTATCGATGAATCGATCAGCGAAGTTTTCAAAACTTTGCGAGATGCCGTGGTGCTGGTGGCCATCGTGGTTTTGGTGTTCCTCCAAAACTGGCGGTCTGCCATTATTCCGCTCGTTGCCGTGCCCGTGGCCATTGTCGGTACGTTTGCAGTCATGGCGGCCATGGGATTCAGCTTGAACAACCTCACGCTATTTGGGCTCGTGCTGGCGATCGGCATTGTGGTGGACGACGCCATCGTGGTGGTCGAGGCGGTAGAACATCATATTGAAAATGGGCTCTCGCCGCGCGATGCCACGATCAAGGCGATGGAGCAAGTATCCGGGCCCGTGATTGCTGTCGGTTTGGTGCTGACTGCCGTGTTTGTACCGTGCGCATTCATTACGGGCATCATGGGGCAATTTTTCCGACAGTTCGCACTGACCATCTCGGTTTCAACTGTCATCTCAGCGTTTAATTCGCTCACTCTAAGTCCAGCACTCACCGCGCTGCTGTTGCGGCCAAGAGATAAACACAGCGCGCCGCCGCTTCCTTGGCCGGCATTTGTAATCACTGGCGCTTGGCTGGGCTGGGAGTTTATGACTACCTGGGTGACTGCGCTGGGCAACCATCTGCCGATTGCTGCCGCTCATGCGTCCTGGATCGCCGCCGCATTGGGCGCTGTTGCCGGAGGATTCGCCTCTTGGCCATTGAACAAAGTTTTTGGCTTTATCTTCCGGATATTCAATCGTGGGTTCGATTACACGTCGCGCTTTTACACCTGGACCGTGGGTAGGTTGCTGCGCGTGTCGCTAATCGTGCTCGTGGCATATGGATTTTTGCTCTATCTGACGTATGCCGGGTTCAATCAAACCCCCAAGGGATTTATTCCCTCGCAGGACAAGGGCTACCTAGTCGTCAATTTGCAATTGCCCGACTCGGCTTCGGTGGGCCGTACCGAGCAGGCAATGCAGCGGATCGAAAAAACGGTCATTGAAACTCCCGGCGTGAAGCACACCGTAGGTATTTCTGGCCAGTCGATTCTACTTGGCGCCAATTCGCCAAATTTTGGCGCCATGTACGTCATGCTGGACGATTTTCACGAGCGCCTATCACCAAGTTTATCGGCCGACGCCATTGCGGGCCGATTGCAGGAAAAACTCCAAGGCGAAATATCCGAGGGAATCGTTAACGTCCTTGGTGCGCCGCCGCTGGAAGGCCTTGGCAACGTGGGCGGGTTCAAAATTATGATCGAAGATCGCGGCAACAGCGGACTTCAGTCGCTGCAAGACGTAGCCGAAGCGATCGTCGCCGAAGGTTTCCAAACGCCGGGCTTGCGCGATCTGTTTACCAGCTTCCGGGCAAATACGCCCTGGTTGTATCTGGATATCGACCGCACGGCAGCCAAAACGCTGGGTGTTTCGATGGCTGAAGTGTTCAACACGCTACAAGTGTATTTGGGCTCGCTGTATGTGAACGATTTCAATTTGTTCGGCCGCACTTGGCAGGTGAATGTACAGGCGGAAAAGGATTACCGCCAACAAATTGACGATTTAAAGCTGCTGAAAGTTCGTACCGATCGAGGCGAAATGGTGCCGTTTGGCTCCTTCGCCCAAGTGCGTGATATCACCGGCCCGGCGCTTATCAATCGCTACAACATGTATCCGGCCGCTCCGATCAATGGCAGTGCTGATCCGTCGATCAGCTCTGGTCAGGCCATCGAACTTATGCAAAAAGTGGTCAATAAAAACCTGAGCTGGTCGATGCGCTCCGAGTGGACTGAGCTGGCTCTATTGCAATTGCAAACCGGTAACACGGCCATGATGGTGTTTTTGCTGGCCGTGGTGCTGGTATTCCTGGTGCTGGCCGCGCAATACGAAAGCTGGTCGCTGCCATTGGCCGTGATTTTGGTCGTGCCCATGTGTTTGCTGTGCTCGATTGCCGCGGTGCTGTTTGCCAAACTGGATGTCAACATTTTCACCCAAGTCGGCTTCGTGGTCCTAATCGGACTGGCCTGCAAGAACGCCATTTTAATTGTAGAGTTCGCTCGGGCTCGCCGGCAGGCAGGAATGAGTCGGTACGACGCAACATTGGCTGCCTGCCGGCTACGGCTGCGACCGATTGTAATGACCTCCTTTGCGTTCATTCTGGGCGTAGTGCCGCTGGTGCTGGCCGAGGGCGCCGGGGCCGAAATGCGTCGTACTTTGGGCACGGCGGTGTTCGGGGGCATGCTGGGCGTCACGTTGTTTGGAATCTTTTTAACGCCGGTCTTCTTTTACGTAATCGAGGGAATCAACGACCTGATTCGGCGGGTACGGCAATGGCGAAATCCGGACCGGCCCGAGCCGGACGAACCGCCCGAACCGCCGCGATCGGGCAGGCCGTTAATCCAACGGCCAATGCAGCACGCCCAGGTAACCGTCGTGGAAACGACCACCGGATGACTTGAGACGATGGCGACGGGTCCTCTCGGCGAGCAATCTTTGACATCGTAGCGGCCACCGGTTGCAATACGGTGTATACCAGCACCTACCCGTACAATCCGTATCTGGTGCCGTGGGACCAATTCGCTGTTCGAAAATGCCCCGGCCATGGCCATGGCCATGGGCGTCCGTTCGCGTTAGGATCAAATGGGCTGGGGCAGCAAGCCGATTTGGTGTATCGCGATGGGGCCATGTTCGATATTGGCTTTCAGGCCCTCTCGCGAATGTTTGCCTCGGGCATGAACATCAAAGTGTTCGTGCTTGATACGCAGGTATATTCCAACACTGGCGGCCAGACTTCCACTTCCAGCTATACCGGCCAGAACACGAAGATGAGCGTGCATGGCAAAGCGATTGCCGGCAAGCAGGAGCGTCGCAAGGAAATTGCGCAAATTGCGATGATGCATCCGCGCACTTTCGTCGCTCAAACAACATGTGCACATGTCAATCATTTTTATCGCAGCGTATTGGATGCGCTGGAGTTCGATGGGCCGGCCATGGTCTGCTGCTTTACCACCTGCCAGCCGGAACATGGCGTGGCCGACAACATGGCCACCGATCAAGCCCGATTAGCGGTCGATACCCAGACGTTCCCTTGTTGATTTACGATCCGCGCAAGGGGAGATGCGACTATCGCTGCAAGGCAATCCGGCGGTGACAGAAGACTGGTGGACCAATCCGAAAACGAACGAAGTGGTTGACTTTATCGATTTTGCTCGTAGCGAAGGACGTTTCGGCAAACACTTTGATAAAGAAGGCAATCCCAGTGAAACTTTACTGTGGGCGAAAGAAGACCGACTGGAAAACTGGCACTTGTTGCAAGATCTAGCCGGACTGCGCGGTGGCAAGTCGGCCGGCAAAGCGCCAGCGAAATCTTCCGATGGCACGTCGGTTGCAATGAAGTCAGCAGCCAGCAAGTCAGCCGCTGCAAAGCCCACAATTGCTGCGTCGACAGCACCCAAAGTTGTAAATAGCGCTAATGGCGCCGGTAAAAATGGGGCTGTGGACGGATTCGTCGTTGGGGTAAAGATCAAGTATCGAGATCGACAAACCGGCGCATGGATCAACGGAACAGTGGAATCGCTCGATCCGCTGGTGCTATGGTTGGAGGACGACACAGAAATTCGTACTACAGCGGAGATTTTAGCAGCCGGATTGGCAGAGGGAATTATCGTGCAGCAATGATTTGCCAAAGTGACCTGGGGAGGAGCGGTTCGAAAAGTCGTGGCAGAGGAAATGAGTCGAGGTATATGTCCCGCACACACACGTTTCCTGGATGGAGCCCGCACATGCACGCATTTCAACATGCAGAATTACTAATCGGCGGAATGGCGCTGCGCCATCTGCAAGGCGAGTTGGAAAAAGAAGAGCCAGCCTGTGATTCCAGCGCATGGTTATTAGCTGGTAAACTGCGGTTGTCGTCGCAGCACGGCGACCAGTTGGAATTGGAGCGGCAATATTTACTGCGGATTGACGACGGTCGTGAAGGGTTAGTAGAGCTTACTAATTTGACTCCAACTGATGGAGATCTGCTCGCGGATTTTCAACCGCGAGCTGCGGTGCGAACAAAAATCGGTCATGAATGAACGGGTTTGCCGTTTCGACTACGGACTAAAATGGGACCGCCTGCTGGTCATCGCGTTCTTTTTTGGAGCCTGTGGTGCGATTTTGGCATATAGTGCCGCTGGCAATAAGACTGGGTTATCTGTTGCAGGCATGACATTGAATCCAAAGCAAGCGACGCTTTTCTATTGGTTTTTATCCGTCGCCAGCGGCGTGTTTGTGCTTTTGGCTGCAGTGGGCGCATTGTTTCTAAATGTCGGCCACAAAGTTTTGGAACTAGAATCCGACGAACTGATTTTGCCTTGTGGAGTATTTCAAACAAAGACCGTGCGCATTCCCTATGCCTCGATTGAGAAACTTTCAGAACTCAAAATCAAGCGCCAGCGATTCCTCTATATCACCACGGGCGGAAAGAAATTCGTGCTGAATGCAGCTCTGCTGCCGGATCGGGCCTGTTATGATCTGATAAAGGATATCATCAGCTCGCGTTCGCCGGTCGGACTATAAAACCAAGCGGTCACCTGTTGTAACCCGCCGTCGATGGGTCAGCTGGGAATCCTATCCCGGACCGTGGCCGTACAGATGTTGAATCGGCGTGGCGTGGCCCCAGACGATTTCGTCGGACGGCATGCTGAACACCTCGGCAATCTTTTGCCGCTCGGTTGGGCTGGGTGTCCAGCGGCGTAACAGAATCGCTTTGACGCGCTGCTCGAAGCTCAAGCTTTTGGCAATGCACAATTCAGCAACGGTTTGCGGTATCGGAGGTTTCAATTCAAATCATTTGCCCGCGATCGTCAAAAATCTTCTTTCAATCCAAACCGATGGTATCGCACATTGCGCGGGTTAATCGTGTGTCCCCAACTGACATCCTCCACCGATATTCCGAGGGCCGCGGCCGGCTTTTTGCGTTCCACGGGACTGGGAGTCCATCGGCCATGCGCAATAGCGGCCACTCGCTCGATTGGCAAATCGCTTCGGGCCGCCAACTCCTCTAGCGTGGTGTCCGTTTCTTCCAAAAGTACATCGACGGTTTTAATCGCCATGACGAACTTTATTGTACCAATCGCACGCTAACAGTGAGCCAATTCGGCGCGGGCTTGTGAGCCAAGCCAATCTTTCAATCGCTGCATACCTTCTGCGGTGGAAATCAGTGGGCGATAACCAAAATCGCGACGGGCAGCGGAGATATCGAACCAATGCTCGCGCCCCAATTGCGCGGCCAGGAACCGGGTCATGGGCGGCTCTTTGCGAATGCGCAACAAACGATATGCAGTTTCAAACAATAGCCCACTCCGCCAGGCTGCGGCAAACGACATGGAATGTTGTACCGGCGGCAGGCCGGCCAAGCCAAGTAAATCATCAACCCATTGCCAACAATTTACGGGTTCTCCCTGGCTGATGAAGTAGGCACGGCCACAGACGGGCGACCTTTCGTCGAGTGCATCGGCGGCCTGCAGGTGCGCTATGGCCGCGTTCTCTACGTACACAATATCGGTGAGGTTGTTGCCGTCGCCGACACGGCGCACTTGCCCAGCGCGAGCGCGCGCCAGCAATCTTGGCAACAGATGGCGGTCGCCGGGTCCCCACAGTAAATGGGGTCGTAGCGAACAAGTAAGTAAACCATTGGCGCCATTAGCCGCCAACACTGCTTGTTCGGCGAGCGCTTTGCTGTGTGGATAATGGCACAGCCATCGCCGGGTATATGGAATCGACTCGTCCACACCGCCTTGGTTGGTGATGGTGAACACCACGCTGGGACTGCTGGTATAAACTAATCGCCGCACTCCGTTGCGGCGGCAAGCTGCGATGACGTTTTGCGTGCCAACCACGTTGTTCTGCCGGTAACCCCGCCAAGGCCCCCACAATCCTGCGATACTGGCGGTGTGGTATACCGTTTCGACACTACGAATGGCTGCATCGACACTTGTAGCTTTGCGCAGATCACCTGCCACGATTTTCACACGGGAACAATCCGCTCCGAATAGCTTAGTGCTATCTATTGGCACGGTACGGCAAAAGGCCGTCACATGCTCGCCTCGGGCGAGCAACTGTTGAACAATATGGCGGCCCAAAAATCCGGCCGCGCCGGTGACGAGTGCATTCAAGGTTGGCTCGCTTGCCGTTTCCTTCGGTGTCTGCGCAATTGTCGCATTGCCCAATGGGCTAACTCCTCACGATTGATCTTCACATTATGCCGTACATCGACCGGGAGCGACTTGTGAATAAAAATGTCGTGAATCGTGGCGGTATGGTCAGCGGTTTGTGCCAAAATTCGTAACTCGGAGATCAACTTTTCGCGCTCGTACCGTCCGCGCGGCAGACGGCCGGGCTGTGGTTCGACGACGATGGCAGGGCATTGTTGGCCGGGCGGCCCAATTCCCACTAGCGCAGAGCGAAAAATATCGGGATGACGATTAAAGATGGCCTCGCAAGGAATCGTGAACATCGTCGCCCCACTGGCCGGGGCGCTGCTGATTGTCACACGCTGAGACATACGCCCACAAAACCAAAATCGATCGTGCTCATCGAAGTAGCCTACGTCGCCCATTCGGTGCCACACCCCGCCACTTTCGGCGTCTCGAATTTTCGCCAGTACATTGGCTTCAGCACGAGTAAAATATTTACTAGTGACGACGGGTCCACTAACAATCAATTCGCCAATTTGGCCAGGCGGCAATTCTTTAGCGTCGGCAGTGGTTTGAATGGGTTCGTCGGTAATTCGAATAACCCGCCATTGAATGCCGCCAAAACGACGGCCCACGCAGACTCCGCCACCTTGCTGGGTGCGCTTAAACGTTTCGCTCAGCACTGCTGCTGCGGAATTGGATGCCACGGGAAGCGCTTCGGTCGCGCCGTAGGGTGTGTGCATATCTCCCTGAGGATGAATGCAGGAAGCCATCCGCTGCAACACCTGAGTTGCCACTGGCGCTCCCGCAGACAGCACACGCCGCAAACTTGGCAACCGAACGTGATGCTCCTGACAATACCGGCCGACGGCATTCCATATGGCCGGTGAACCGAAGGCCTGTGTGGCCTGCCAATCATTAACCGCGGCAATAATCCGGCGCGGATCGACGCGCGCCGGCCGACTGACATTCATGGCCGGAATCACGCTGGTTACGCCCATGGCGGCGTTAAATAGACCGAACAGAGGGAAACAGGAGACGTCGATTTCGCCAGGCCGGATGCCGTAGAAATCACGAATTTCGGTCACCTGTCGATCAAAATTGCCGTGGCGGTATAAAACGCCCTTCGCCGGCCCCGTGCTGCCACTGGTGAAGATGATGGCGGCCGGCGTATCAGCAGTCGTAGCAATCGCCTGCAAAGACGGTTGCCGCGCGCCGCGCCGG
>DASXPQ010000084.1:0-3467 GCA_036493575.1 Pirellulales bacterium | reverse complement strand
GCCACTTACCAGGCGAAGCCGGAGTTGGTGCGCCAAGTGCAGCAAATGATGGAGCGGCAAACCCCCGCCGGCATTGCCGCAGCGGCGCTAGGCCTGGCGGCGCGCGAAGATGTTCGCGATTTGTTGCCGACCATTGACGTGCCGACTTTGGTAATCGTCGGTCAGCACGATGTCATTTCCACCGTTGACGAAATGCGCGGCATTGCCGATGCAATTCCCGATGCAGTTTGGGTGGACGTGCCGCAGGCCGGACATCTTGCAGTGCTGGAAAACCCGGCGGTCGTGAACAAAGCGGTCGCCGAGTTCATCACGCTATAGGCCGCCGCCTACCGCACACTGCCTACTCATGGCACGACAAATAGAGATTCGCTCTTCACGATGGCGTAATCGTCCGGAAACGTATGAAAAGCCTGGATCCGTAAGCTGCGATTGCGGGCTTCCACATTCACGTAGCTCAGGGCGCCCAGCGCCATCCGTCCGCTGGAATCAAAGCGATGCAGCATCCCTTGCCGGATGCCATCCGTGCTTAATTCCTGCTGGAAAGTCCAAAAAACTTCCGGCCGTACGGGCTCCAGTTGGAAATTCATCTCGTACCGCACGCCGCCGCGGCATTCAAGTTCATCGCTGCGCTGGCCCTTCAAACGGTAGTGCAACAGCCGTCGTTTTTGCGGCAACGGATGCGAGGCACTACAGGCCACTTCGGTCAGCGTCAGGCCGCGATACCGCCACGTCACAACGTGGCCGGCGCTGGTAATGTGGATCGTGGCTTCATAATCGCCGCGACTTACCGTGCGTGTTGCAAAAATCTCAAACAACTCCGGATGCAGCGGTCGGCCATATACTTGGAACATCAACTCAGCGATTTTCGGTCTTACGGAAAGCATGGTTCTAACGGGCCCTTCTACGGATCGGGTAGATCCGGCTTGATGGTTTCTCCGAAGCAATCCGTGTTTAGCGTGGCGTGCGTGTGTGTGTTTGATAGTGCCATTATACTTGGCGCGCAAAACGTCTCAAAGAGAAATTCTGTCGCAAAAAAATGATCGCGTGCAGGACTTGACAAAACAAGTCAGCGAGTTCCACACAAAAAAAATTGTGTTGCTAGCAGCGTTGAACTCGCGCAACCGCAACTCCCGTGCCGCGCTATTTATCTGGAAAACAGCCTTGCCAGCCGTAGATCTTCCAGCCCAGAATGACAAACCGCGCCGCACAATATTCGGGCGCAAGTAAGTTTTTAGAATAAACCAACCAGCATGTCATACGTGGCGTGCGTGCCCGCCGCAATGCCAAAGCCGCGATACAGAAATAGTGCGGCAAAAAATAATCCGGCCGTTGCTCGAAATAAAAACGCATACCACTGAAATGGTTCGCCCAGCGCACCAAGATGATGCGCGCCGGCAAAAATCAGGCTTGACAACAGCGCGGCTCCCGCCCACGACCAATGCGTCGCGCAGCCGCACCAGCGCAGTAGCTGGGCGACCAGCGGGACCATCATCAGGCGGAACAGCAATTCTTCGTAAATCCCGGCGCCCAAAAAGCTCACCCACCGCCGCAAAACGCCTTGCAGCGTCAGTCCCAACGAGGCGTGCAGCACGGCCGGCGGCGCCTGCCGCGTAACCAGCGCCTGCAAGTTCGCTTGAACCCGCGCAATCACTACCAGTGCCAAAGCCAACAGCACGCACTCGGTCAGCTTTGTATACAGCACGCCCGGCGAAATCCGCCAAGGCTCTCGGGTCACATGGTGCCACCCAGCCAGTAACCCCAGCGTCAAAACCGGCAGCAGAAAGTATTGGCTGAATCCTAAATAGTCCAGCAATTGGCGCAACCAAACATCGGCCCCGTTGCGCATGGCCTGTGGTCCCAGCCACAGCACGCCGATTTCATAAACAATCAGTAAAGGCGTTACAAACGCTAGGCTAGTCAGCGGCCGCCGCGATTGCTGCCAGTAACCGCCGCGGAAATTGCCAACCGCGATACCGTTGTTGGTGGATGTAGTTGCCGCTCGCATGAACCCTACTAAATGAGATGGCCTGTTGCCGCACCGCTACCCAATGCCTTTTAGAATGAATTCGGCGCTCCGCTGCCGGTGCTTGAAGATCGCTCAGCGTGGCGATTCGACGTGAACGATCGTTGCCATTGGAAGAATTCCAAGAGATAGCCGCGACCGACTGGACGTCCGAACTGTGATGTTTTCGGCGTCCAAGGTCCTCAGGTCTGGGACCAATCACCATTCGCTCATCCCTGCGGCGGCTCAATGCCAAAATCTCGAATCGTCAACAGGCTGAAAAACGGAATATCTCGATCCGCGAATGCTTTGGCGCCCCCTTCCATCCGATCGATAATGGCCGCCACGCAGGTAACTCGCAGCCCAAACTCCTGCACGCGATCAATTGCCAATAGCGACGAGCCGCCGGTTGTCACTACATCTTCCACAATGGCCACGGTGTCGCCGGATTGAACCGGCCCTTCCACATACCGGTTCGTGCCATGCCCTTTGGCTTCCTTTCGCACCAAAATGCCGGCCAGCGAGAGATTGCGCAAACCTGCCACGGTAATGATGGCCGCAGTAATCGGATCAGCCCCAATCGACATGCCGCCAACGGCTTTAGGCAACGGCCCTTGTTGGGCCAGTAGATCCAGCAAGCCTTCTCCAATCAGTACGGCGCCTCGCGAATCGAGCGTTACCTGTTTGCCGTCCAAGTAGTATTTCGCTTTTTTGCCAGATGCCAAAGTGAAATCGCCAAACCGCAAAGCGCGGTCACGCACCAATTCCACGAGGGACTGACGATCGTACATGGCATGCGATAGATGAAAGGCAATCGGCGGTCGGCCGGCAATCGAAAGTCGATTCCAATTCGGCAAGCACGCCGACTATACCTGATCGATGCCAGAGTGCCGAGTAGCTGCTGACCAGCTTTTTCCTGCTGATCGCCAATTACTCCGCCTGCTGCTAACGCATAATCGTCACTTGCGATCGCTCCGAGAGCATGTCGAACACCTCGTTCATATCCTGCCGGCTGATACGTACGGCGTTCACGCCCGGCGGCAGGGCGTCGTCGGGCACGCGGAGGTGCAAATCGCCACCCAGGCTGATATACGGCGCTCGGCTGCTAGTGGCGTCCGCCGCATCGCCGATGAATTTGGCCACCGGATAGGCCCCATCAGGTTTCACGAGAGATCCGGCAACTTGAACTGGGAATCGGCCGGCGTACAGCCCATCGACAAACAGCGCCAACCAACCTTGCCGGACGTTAAGCTGGGCCTGAAACGGACCGTGAACAATTTTTAATTTTTCGCCTGGCAATAATCCATTGGGATTTTGAATGCCATTAATCTTCGCCAGCAATTGCCAGGGTACCTGGTATTGCTGAGCGATCGATTCCACCGAATCGCCCGCGCGCACTTGATACGGCGGCCCCAGCCATGGATCGCGCGAATAAATCACCGTGCCGGCCAATTGACCCAATAGC
>DASXPQ010000083.1:0-7282 GCA_036493575.1 Pirellulales bacterium | reverse complement strand
ACATTTTTCTGCCCCAGGGATCGGTAAATAGGACGGTAACGTATTCAGGGTTCAAATAATAAACGGTAGCGAAGAGGACGGGCGGCAGTGCTAATAGCACGATGCCCGACAAACGGCCTTCGCCGGTGAGCGCTTGCACTTGTCCCCAAATTTGGAATCGTTCGCGAATCAGATTGCCAATTTTGTCGAGAATTTCCGCAAGATCACCGCCGGTTTGCCGCTGCAACACAATGGCCGTGCAGAAAAACTTCAAATCGAGATTTGGTACGCGATCGGTTAAGTTCTTCAGGGCTTCGTCCAGCGGGATACCGAGATTCTGTTCTTCGAAACATCGCTGAAATTCAACCCCGACGGGGGCCGCCATCTCACTGGACACAAGGTTGAAGCCGGAGCCCAAGCTGTGACCAGCCCGCAAAGCGCGAGCGATGAGTTCCAAGGCGTCGGGCAATTGCTTGCCGAATTTGCGAAGCCTGCGGCGGCGCCGCATCGTAAGCCAGATGAGGGGCAACAGCGCGGCCAGGATAAAAAATGCGGGGATCAGCCCCGGGTTTAATCCAGTCGCAGCTGCGGCCACCGCGCCCGCGAAGCCCATCGCGCCACTGATGACGCAAAACTTGGCGGGCGTAAGTGAGGTGTCGGCCTGCACAAACAGCAGGCTGATCTGGCTAAATCTACTAAGGAACTCGGCAAGAATTCCTTGGGTAGCATCGAGCGGTTGGGATAAAACACCTGTATTCTGCAGTATATTCTTGCTGCCGCTACCGCTTTTACCTGCGGTCAACTCGACCAGGCGATCTTCGCTGCGAGTGTTCTCCTCGCCGCGCAGCAGCATTGCCACGCCGCCGACGAGGGCTGCAACTCCAAAAAATGCGAGAATGGAAATCAAAAAGGGAGACATTCGTTTTTGCTCGCTAGCACTGCAACATAGTTCTCTGACGGAACGCGCTGGCGGGCAACCGCACGCCGGCCTGTTCTAACTTGTCCATAAATGTGGGCCGTATGCCGGTGCACTCAAACCTTCCCACAGCACGCCCCGTTTCATCAATCCCGTCCTGGCAATACAAATAGATGTCTTGCATCACCACCGTTTCTTGCTCCATGCCGTTGATTTCGGTGATGTGCGTGATTTTTCGTCCGCCGCCTTGTTGACGATTCGCTTGAATGATCAAATCGACCGAACTGGCAATCTGCTGCCGCAAGGCCTTGAGGGGCAATTCGAACCCAGACATTGTGATCATGGTTTCGATACGCGAAATGGCATCGCGCGGCGAATTGGCGTGCAACGTGGTCATCGAACCTTCGTGGCCGGTATTCATAGCCTGCAGCATGTCGAGCGTTTCGGCACCGCGACATTCGCCAATGATCACTCGTTCGGGGCGCATACGCAGAGCGTTTTTGACCAAATCGGTGGCGGTGACGGCGCCCTTGCCTTCGATATTCGGCGGCCGCGTTTCCAACCGCACGACGTGCTCCTGCTGGAGCTGCAATTCGGCAGCGTCTTCAATCGTCACAATACGTTCGTGTTCGGGAATGAAGCTCGACAGGGTATTGAGCAGTGTCGTTTTACCGGAGCCGGTACCGCCGGAAATAATGATGTTCAAGCGGGCTTTAATAGCGCCTTCCAACAGCATGACCATTTCCGGTGTGAAGGCCTTGTAGTTAAGCAGGTCTTCCAGCTTCAATGGATTTGCCCCGAAACGGCGAATGGAAACCGCCGCACCGTCCAATGCCAATGGCGGAATGATGGCGTTTACGCGGCTGCCGTCGGGCAAGCGGGCGTCGACCATGGGACATACTTCGTCGACACGCCGACCGACTCGCGAAACAATTCGATCAATGATTTGCAATAAATGGCTATTATCCCGGAACTGAACCGCGGTTTTTTCCAGTTTGCCGCGGCGTTCCACGTAAATGTGTTTTGGTCCGTTGATCAGAATATCGCTGATGGTTGGGTCTTTCAGCAAAAATTCCAACGGTCCCAGGCCGAAGGTTTCGTCGAGCACTTCCTCGATCAGGCGATCTCGCTCGCTACGGTTGAGCAAATGATCTTCTGTATCGCATAGGTGTTCTACCACCAGGCGAATTTCTCGCCGCAGCACATCGCCTTCCAGTTCGCCGACCCGCGACAGGTCAAGCTTATCGACCAGCTTGGTGTGAATGCGGCGCTTGAGCGCTTCGAAGTCGGAGTTCGACGTTTTTTCGCCAGGTCGAGCAGTGGTTGGCAATGTCTTTAGCGGCGGCATGGGTGGGGTACTAACAAGTGATGAAGGTCAACGGGCGCAAAGACCAAACGATGGGACAGCCGGTTTAGGGATGTCCACAGGAAAAGATAGCTTACAGTTAGCGGCGTCAACGTTGCGAAAACGCAACACGCAGAGAAAAAGACGCGTTCACGAGGATCGGACTGGCGGCGGCAAAAGACATTGCCAACAAGAGGGCGGAGTGACCGCTATTTTTTGCTGCTGAACATATTCCGCCAGCGGGCCATTTTGTCGCGCTTGCCGCCATCTTCACCCTCGGCAACATCCTTCTCCGGAACGCCGCCGCTGGTGAAATGTGCCGCTAATTCAATGACTGACTGCGTAATGGCCGCTTTGGGAGCTTGTTCAATCAACGGGACGCCATTGTTCCGGACTTCCGACATCGTGCGGTAGTCATTAGGCAATTCCCAAAAGATCTCGCGGCCAATGGTTTCCTGTGCTTTTTTGGAACTGATTTGCGCGGCATCCAACCCCACACGATTGATGACGATTTTGACCTTTTCTTTCAATCCTTCGATTTCGCCGAACGACATCATCAGCCGAACGACGTTTCGCAAGCACGGCAGGTCGAGCTGGGTCACCAGGAGGACTTCAGTGGCGGTTTCCAGGGCCACCATGTCCAGGGCACTGTAACCCTTGGAGAGATCGAGAATCAAATGCGTAAACGTGGCTTTCAACAAGCCGATCATCCGCTGCAAATCTTCCGGTGTGACTTGGGCCGCATCTGCTAATTGCACGGGACGCGGCAGCAGAAACAATCCAGTAGAGTGCTTTGTGAGCGAACGCTTTAGCAATGTGAAATCGAGACGGGTAACGTTTTGCGCCACGTCGACCAAGGTGTAATCTGGGATGGTGTCGAGAAACACATCGGCATCGCCAAGACTTAAATCGAGATCGACCAGGCAGACCGAGTTTTTGGGATCGCCCGCGAGTACGCAGCCCAGATTGACGGCCAGGCTAGTTGTGCCCACTCCGCCTGTGGCGCCGCAAACGGAAATGACCTGGCAACCGCGAACTTTACCTTCGCCTTTGCCGAATTGCCGCTCGCTCAGGCGACCGAGGGCACCCACCAGGTCTTCAATCTTCAGCGGCTTGGGCAGGAATTCCTTGGCGCCCGCGCGCATGGCGCGGAGGATGAGGCCACCATCGGTTGAGCCGCTGACGACCAAAACGCTGCACAGAGGTGACGTAGCCGCCAATTGCTCGACGAGCTTGAGTGCTTTATCGGGATCAGAATCGAGCGCTACGATTCCAATGTCAGGATGTGTTTGCGCAATAACGTCGGAAAAGAATTCGTAGCGGGAGCATTCGGCCTCCAGCCACACCATATCGAGGCCCAGCAGAATTGATTTGAGCGATTCCCGCGACGGATCGCTTGGATCGACAATGGCTAGTCTGAGGACGTTTGTCATGATCGCAAACTTGCAACGCGGCGGCAGCGCCGGCGCTGCCGTCAAAATCACAGATGAAAAACTCAGGTCGCGGGCACACCCAATGACAGTACTAAAACTATGGTGCCGCCATTTAGACTTCCGCGTCTTTCGCCATCGGGCAACATGCCCAATGACGTCGCCGGAAGACTATGCGCCAGCGCCTCTTAGTTTAATACGTCATAACCGACGGGCCCGATGAAGCCGGGTGGACTTCCGGCCCGATTCGTCCCGCTTGCAGAGCGCGTGGCTTGCGCAGGGGGAGGATTGTAGCGATTGTTCGCATTTGGACTATTGGAGGGTGCCAAAGAGGCCCCCGGTGACGACGGTTTAACCGGCGTCGGCATTACTGACGGTACCGATTCGTATCCGTCGGCCGGAGGGGCGCCGGCAGGCATGGGTCCCATCATGGGCGCTCCTTCGGGACCATAACCGGGGCCTTCCCGTAATTGGCCTTGCCCGCAGGGAGCGCAGCAGCCGTAGGGCCCACAGGGACCTTTAGACGGCACTTCGTTGAAGCCTTTCCAATACAACTCGCAATCGGTGGGGTCGTCGGAGTGCATGCCCGGGAAGCACTGAGGAACTTCGCAGGGGTCAAGCGCTTGCACAACTTCCGGGGTTACAAGGAACAGCAATTCAACTTCTTCTTCCTTCTGCGTTACCTTGCGGAACGCCGCACCGATGTAGGGCATTTCGCCCAACCACGGAACTTCTTCCTTCGACGCATTAAGCCTCTTTTGCACGAGTCCGGCAATGGCTAAGGTTTGACCAGCCTTCATTTCCACGCCGGTGTCAACCTGACGCAATGTGAATGCAGGTGATTCCACGCCTGGGGCAATTTCAAAGCTTTGAGTGGGATCCAACTCGCGATCGATAGGGCGAACCTCCAAGCGAATGTTTCCGTTGCCAAGCACGACTGGCACGAAGTCTACTGTGATCCCCGTGTCCTTATAGGCCACGCTGACGCCGTTCAAGGTCGAGTTGGCGGGATAGGGAATTTCGCCGCCGACTTTAAACTGCGCCGGCCGTCCGCTGACGGTGACCAGCGTTGGATCTGACAAGATTTTCAACAAGTCTTCCCTTCGTAGAGCATCAAGGAAGCCAAAGAAAGCGGTGTTATTCCTTACTACGCCAAAACGTACAGTGTCGCCTAAGGCACTGGGTATTGCCGTACCCGCTACGGTACCCGGCGCGAGCAGGTTGCTGATGCTTGATGCAACGAAGCTGCCACCGTTAATGGAGGCAAAATCAAAACCCAATTCGCGCAGCTTGGTTCGCGACACTTCCGCGACTTTGACGTGCAACATAATCTGCTGCACACCGCCGACCTGAATGTTCGGCACGACTTTCGGGTAATAATCCTGAGCGATTTGAACAATCTGGCTTATTTGATCGGCCCGATCCACAAAGCCGGTAAGCAGCACGCTGCTAGCCATAGGACGGACGCGAAGATTGGCGGCTGGAAATTCGGAGCGAAGTAGTTCGGCCAGTTCGCGGGCATCGCCGTAAACGATGCAGTCTACGGTGTAAATTTGGCCTTTTTCGTTCCACAAATTGATTTGCGTGACGCCGGCCTTTTTCGCCAGCACTTGAATCTCGTTGGGCGACAAGGCAGTGAGTTCCAAAACCTCACGATTGTTAACCTGAGCGCGCGGGATATTTTGGTCCATCTTCAAAATGCGGCTGGAGTTGACGGTCATTTCCATCCGCTCCGAAGGCGTTTTAATGAAGTGGACTAAATCGTTCCCTTGCGGTTGCCCATCTGGCGGAGCAGCCATGTCGGCTGGGGCTCCGGACTGCTGCAAAACGGGAGCTGGCAATACGGTCGGCGCGGTGGGGACGGCCGGCGGCAAAAAACCACCCGGCGCAGGCATTGCGCCGCCCGCTGTAGGATAGGCGCCGGCTGTCTGGACGACTGCCGACGGTGGAAACGCTGCTTGGTTCTGCGCCCACGTTTGCGAATTCCAAACGCAACAAGTGAACAATGCGACGAGCGGGCGCGCGGCGGGGGCATGCCTGGTAATGTACGAGAACATCCTTGTCCTCTCTGGGCTATCCGTGACGGTGCAAATTGGAGGCAATAAACGACGAGTTCAAACGGCGGGCAGGTCTCGACGACCAACTTTCATGGATAAAAAACTAGAAATACTTCCGTGTATGCATGAGCCTGATAATGTGATTGTCTTTATAACGTTGGCGGACCAGCAGGCGGTGTGCTTGGAGGTGTGACACCGGCAGCATTGCTGTCAGGAGCATTGCTCAGCCAGCGGCCATCTTTTCCCTTACGGGTGAACTCGACGTGGCTAACCTCGTCGCCTTTAAGCACGACCATGGTGAAGCGTTCGTCGGGATCAGAATTCGGCGCTGCCTGCGGTGCACCGGATTGTTTCTTAAGCCAATCAAGTATTCCGCCGGTTTTGCCGCCGGCCAAAGGTTTCGGGTTTGTTCTAGTGTGGCCCTGCAAGATTTCGTTTTCTTCCGTGCCGCTGGTATCTGCGACTTCTTCATCATCGGGATTGCGCAGAACCAATCGAACGCGGCCGAGATCGCTGGCCAGGCTGATGGTTTCCGCTTCGTCGGGCGTCACCAGCAGCGACACAGTTCTGGCAGTGATGGAATCGTCTGACTTATCTTTTCCCTCTGAGGGCCGCCACTGTTCATTGATCGCAAACACACGCACGTTTTGCAGAATGGTTTTTGCGACCTGGCTTTGTCCTTGGACGGGTCCGGCGTGTTTGATCGAGAGGACAATGTCGACTCGGTCACCCGGCTGTAACAGGTTCCCCGTGGCGCTAACCGCATCAGCCTGGACCGCCACCACTCGGTAACCATGTGGGATTTCTTCGATACGCTTGTCGACGGCAAACTTAGCCTTGCGAATCGGTTCCCCGACCAAAATATTGCCGCCGGCGCGCTGGCCGTCAAGGTCCTTTAAGTCATGCACTGCATCGCTTGGAACCTTCTCTTTGGGCCAATCCTCGACCTGAACATTTTTGTCAGAGAGCGGCTCGTTGACCTTAATATCTTTGTTGGCGACCAAAATCTTTTCGGTTTCGACAACAGGCGCCTGAACCTGGCTGCGATTGGCCATCACCTGGCTAATGCCGATCGAGGCCACCAATCCGCAGCCTAGGGCTAACAACAACAAAATTAATGATTTGGGTCGCATATTTGCGCTTTCGCTTCAAAGTCCAATTGGAAATCTCAAATCTCAAAAAAGCTGATTGAGATTTGGGATTTGAGATCTGGAACCGCAGATTTTGCTACTGCACTCCTTCACGCCGCATCACTGCGACGGCGGATAGCGTGGTGGAACCTAAATATAACGGGCTAGGAAGCCAACTGACATTTTTAAACGGAATCGAGACCGTAACGGTCACTGGATCGCCTGTCGCGGCGCTGCTTGGTGGATTAGGGTTGGGAGTAATCGTTACTGCCGTAGTCGAAATCTTTGCGGCTACCAAATAATTTTTCACCGCAGTTTGCACATCCGAATTTGTCGAACCGTCCAGCACCCCAACTCGGGCGCCTTCGCGCGCGGCGTTGGTAATAACTTGCTGGACCATAATCATCCGGCCGGACTCGACCATG
>DASXPQ010000082.1:0-8642 GCA_036493575.1 Pirellulales bacterium | reverse complement strand
TTTGACGTGAAAAAAGTCGGCAGCCGCGTGAAGATCATCCTCAGCCGCACTCGGCCGCATTTGGTGCAGCGGCTGTTCGAGCAGGAAATTCCTGAAATTGCCGATGGCGTGATTGAAGTTCGCGCTTTGGCCCGCGAACCCGGCTATCGCAGTAAAGTCGCGGTCAGCAGCAGCGATCAACGGGTCGATTGCGTGGGCGCCTGTGTTGGCGTGCGCGGTAACCGCATCAAAAATATTGTCGATGAATTGGGCGGGGAGCGGATCGATATTGTCCGCTGGAGCGACGATTTGCAACAGCTTATTCCTAACGCCTTGCAGCCCTCCGAAGTTGACGAAGTCATTCTCTGCCAGATGATCGGCAAAGCGATTGTGCTGGTGCGGGAAGATCAACTTTCGCTTGCTATCGGTCGGCGTGGGCAAAATGTCCGCCTAGCCAGCAAACTGTGCGGCTGGGACATTGAAATTATGACCCGTGAGGAACTTGATTCGGAAATCGAGCGTGCCGTAGCGGGCTATTCCGAATTGGATGGAGTGGATCCTTCGCTGGCCGAACGGTTAGTTGGGGAAGGCTTCCTCACTTACGACGAACTTTCGGTGATCGAGCCTGATGCATTTATGTCGATGGGCAACCTTACCGAGGAGCAAGTGCAGCACATTGTCGATCAGGCTGAACAACGCGCAGAAGCGGCGGAAGCGGCTGCTGCAGTGGAACGCCGCCGGCAACGTGAGCAGGATCGGATTGATGCTGCAACGGCCGAGGCGGATCAGAAGGAAGCCGAGTTGCTTCGTGCTACGGGTGGTTTACCGACTGGCACGCAGGCCGAAGCTCCCACGATATCGACCGACACAGCCCCCGAAGTGGCTGCTGTTGGAAACGGGGTTGCGGGGGGAGAATCCGGCGACGAAAAGGCGTCCACGGGGGAAGATTCCGCTTCCGGCGGCTCGAATTAACGCCCCCGGAAAGCGTATACTTGTGGACTGGTCCCTGTATACTAGTAGGCTTGCCACGCGGACCGTATTCGTGGAGTTCGACCCGCCTGGGGAGACCTAAATATGGTTTGACAATAACAATAGCCGTTGGCCGTGCGTCGATTCGCTCCGGCCGGGCAAAAGTGAGAGGGAGGGCTGAACTTGCCCGCTCGAATTTATTCGTTAGCCCGAGAACTGAAGATCGACAGCAAGGAGCTGGTGGATCTCTGCGCAAAAGCAGGTATTCCCGGCAAAAGCCCATTAGCTAGTTTGGCTGACGATGAAGTCACCCGTCTGAAAGACTTTTTGGGCAATCGCGGTCGCGGCGCGGAGCGTGGCGCTGCACCATCTACTGGATCTTCGGCTGTCGCGGTGGCCGCCCCACCTGAAAAGCAAACCCTCACCCGCGAACAATACATTCCGCCCGGAGGAGTTTCCGGTAAGCCGCCGGTGATCGAGTCGGATAAGCCCACGGAACCGCGCAAACGGCCGCTGGAACCGCGGCCTGTAAATCGCGGCACTCCTGCATTGCGTTTAGCGCAAATGCCCCCTTCAGCGGCGAAATCGCTAACTGAACCTCTCAAGCCCGCCGAACCGGCGCCGCAAAAACCCGATCTCAAACTTCCGGTCGATATGGTGCGCGCCAGTAAATCTGGCGGCAAACCTTTGTCGGAACATCTGAAGAAGGCCGAAGAGCGCCGCCGCACTGACGAGCAAACAAGAAAACCGGTCGGTCGCGGACCAGCACCGGTACCTCCCCCTTTGGCTGCTCGCGGACCCGGAGCACCACTAACTCGGGAAGGCAAGGAAAGGAAACGCGGCACCGGCAAGGTAGCGGGCGGCGACGGCGAAGAAGTTGGCTCCTCGCTAGGCGGCCGTGAAGCGCGGCAACTTAACCGCAAACGTCTGGCAGCGGAACATGCAAAGCGTGGCGGCCGCATCACGGAAGATGAGGACGCGCCGGTCCTGCGCAGTGCCCTCAAGCGCATTAAACGCTCCGGCGGCGGCGGCATAGCGCCGCGAAAAACTAAAGCCCTCATCCAATTGCCTTGTACCGTGCGCAGTTTTTCCGAGGCGCTGGGGATTTCCGCGAGCCAGGTACTGGGCAAGCTGTTGGCTATGGATCTGGGGGTGATGCCAAATATTTTGATGCCGCTGGATGCGGATACGATCGAACTTCTGGCCTCTGAAATGGGCGTGGAAGTCGAAATCAAAAAGCCCATAAGCGTGGATGAACGCTTGCAAGCGCTGGCCGACTCTGAGCCGGACGACCCTGCCCAACTGGAAATGCGGCCGCCGGTCATCACGTTCCTGGGGCACGTCGATCATGGCAAAACATCGCTGCTGGACAAAATTATCGGCATCGATGTTGCCAGCGGTGAAAGCGGCGGCATTACACAACACATTCGTGCCTATCAAATCGAGCGAGACGGACGAAAAATTTCCTTCGTTGACACGCCCGGCCATGAGGCATTCACTGAAATGCGGGCCCGCGGCGCCAATGTTACTGATATTGCCGTACTCGTTGTGGCCGCCGACGACGGCGTGATGCCGCAAACCGAGGAAGCCATCAGCCACGCCCGAGCGGCGGGCGTGCCGATTGTCGTAGCGCTGAACAAGGTCGATTTGCCAGGCATTAATTACGATCGCATTTACACGCAATTGGTCACCGCTGGTTTGCAGCCGCGGGAATGGGGCGGCGAGGTGGAATTGGTCAAGTGCAGCGCGGTTACCGGCCAAGGCATTGACGATCTTTTAGAAATGCTTCTGTTTGTTGCAGACGACAAGCAATTCAAAGCCAATCCGCATCGTCCCGCGGTCGGCACCTGCTTGGAATCGGAACTACACGAAGGCCGTGGTGTCGTCGCCAAGTTAATAGTCCAGCGCGGCACGCTTCGGGTGGGCGACGCTTTGGTGTGCGGCAGCGCCAGTGGCCACCTCAAAGCCATGTACGACACGCTCCAGCCACGCCGCAAGTTGGAAGAAGCTGGCCCCTCAACGCCAGTGAATGTTACCGGTTTAGATATTGCACCGGACGCCGGCGATAAATTTTATGTACTGAACGATATTGCCGCGGCCCGCGACATTGCCGCACAGCGACAAGCTCAAAGTCGCCTTGCCGCCCTGGGCACTGGCGCACCGGCGCATGTCACCTTGGAAAACTTGTTCCAGCGCCTCGGCACCGCGGAAGTACAAACGCTGAACATCATCTTGCGGGCCGATGTACGCGGATCCATTGAAGCCATGCTCAAGGAATTCGGCAAGCTGGAACATCCGGAAGTCAAAATCAAAGTATTGCAGGCCACCGTGGGTGGCGTCAGCGAAGCCGACGTGCATTTGGCGGACGCGTCTGACGCTGTCATTATCGGGTTCAACGTCGTGCCTGACGAAAAGGCCCGCGTTCTCGCCGATCACCGTGGCGTCCAAATTCGCCGTTACGACATCATCTATCAAGTTACCGACGACTTGAAAAAAGCCCTGGAAGGCATGCTCAAGCCGGAAAAGCGCGAAGCCGACATGGGCCGTGCGCTCGTTCTGCGAACGTTTGTCATCAGCCGATTGGGAACCATCGCCGGCTGCCGGGTGCTGTCCGGAATGATGCAGCGCAACAGCCGCGTTCGTGTGATTCGGGACAACCGCATAGTGGGCGACTACTCCATGGAATCGCTAAGGCGTGAAAAGGACGATGCCCGCGAAGTGCGCGAAGGCTTGGAGTGCGGCATCAAACTTGCCGGGTTCAACGACCTCAAGGAAGGAGACGTCCTGGAATGCTATCGTGTGGAAGAAATTGCACGCACGTTCTAATTGGGCAAACGAACCGCCACTCGTACTTCCAAAGGGAACTTTCGAACCATGTTATTGTCGGTTGATGTGGATTTTGACGATTATCAGGGCCTATTTTCGGCCTAGATTTTAGAAACCCCTACTGCGCCAGATTTTCACGTGCCGAGATGTCAGGCCGACGTTTACTTAAAGCCGCTGAAGCCATCCGCGAAGTTGTCAGCATGGCTATTCTAGCGGAATTGAAAGACCCGCGCATCCGCAGTGTCACCGTTACGCACGTGGAAGTCTCGTCCGACATGCGGAACGCGAAAGTGCATGTTTCGGTGATGGGGGACGATGTTCAGCAAAAGCTCAGTTTGCGCGGGCTGCAAAGCTCCGCGGGATTTTTGCAATCAAAAATCGCCGAGCAAATCGACATCCGTTACACGCCGCGATTGATGTTCATACTCGACCAAGGAGTGAAAAAATCGATTGAAATGGCGCAGATCCTTAAACAGGTTTTGCCGCCAGCCTCCGAGGCTCCTGTAGACGAGAACTTGTCCGAAGCGGACGAAGACCTAGAAGATTCTCGACGACAACCAAAGCCGCGATAACCAACTCTGTTTACTGCTAATACTCAGCCAAAAAACATCATGTCTGGTCCTAACCGTAGCGCACTGATTACGAAGTTATACAAGGTGCTTAAACAGCACTATAAGCCGGTCGCATTCAACGGCGATCGTCCTTTGCTTGAGCAAATGCTATTTGCTTGCTGTTTAGAGAACGCGCCTTATCCGAAAGCGGAGAAAATCTATCAACATCTTAGCGAGTCGTTTTTCGATTGGAACGAAGTCCGAGTCAGCACGGTTAAAGAGCTGGCCGAGGCCATGCGCGACCTTCCTGCTCCTGCCGCGGCGGCTTCGAACTTGAAATCAGTGTTGCAAACGGTGTTCGAAGCCACCTACTCGTTCGACTTGGAAAATGTCAAGAAACAAAACATCGGCGTCGGCATTAAGCGGTTGGCAAAGATGGAAGGCGCCTCGCCATTTGTTGTGGCATACGTCACACAACACGCTTTAGGCGGCCATTCCATTCCGTTGGACCGCGGCGCCGTCGAGTTGCTGTACATTGTTGGTCTAGCCACCGATGCCGAAAGAAAATCGGGCAACATCGCTGGATTGGAACGTGCTATTCCAAAAAACAAAGGTGACGAGTTCGCCTCGTTGCTGCATCAATTGGCGGCCGATTTCGTCGCCAATCCGCTCGCACCGGCCATGAAAACTTTGTTGTTGAGCATTAATTCCGACGCCAAAGACCGCCTGCCGAAGCGGGGACAAAAAATCCTGGTTACCGAGCCACCCGCGCCTGCTAAATCGGAAATGGCCAAACCGGAAATGGCCAAAATCGGCGGGAAAGCCGCCGAGAAAGCTGCGGCCGATAAACGGAACTTGGATAAAAGTCGTGATGGCGCGCGTCAGCATGACAAAATCGCCGCCAAAAAAGACCTTGCCAAAGAAGGCAAAAAATCGTCGGCTGCTAAATCCGGCACTGCCGAATCGGCCCACAAAAAACCGCTGAAAAAAGCCTTGCCTGCAAAAGGCGCTCGAAGGCACGAAGTGGCGGCTTCCCGCCCGGCCGCACGATCGACTGTCCAAAAATCGGCCACCAAGCGTTTGGCCAAGCGCAAGCCGCGGTGAATTGCGTAGAATTATTGATCTCGGCGGATTCCATCATCGCCGCGCGGAAGATTGGTTGGATTTAACGACTCACACCAAGGCGCGCTATGCGATTCCTGATGTTACCGGCGGTCTTGAGCGCACTATTAAGCATGTCGCTTCTGGCGCCGCCTGTTTGGGCTGATCCCACGCCGTCGGCAAAGCAGCCGCTGGACAACCCATTGGAACCGCTCAATCCGAAGCAACCTCGTACCGAGGAAGAAGAAGATCGGCTGGCGGCCCTGGCCCACTTTTCCGCCGGACGCATGTTGGAGCAGCGTCAGCAACTGGCGGAAGCTTTGCGCGAATACGAACGTGCCATTCGTTATGATTCGGCCGCCACTCCTGTATTGCGTGAATTAGTGCCATTGGCTTTTAGCTTGGATCGTCCTGACGAAGGCCTGCGTTATGCCGTCAAATATGTCGAGCACAACCCAATCGATGCCGAGTTGCTCCAGCACGCCGCGGAGTATCTGGCTGAGTCGGGCGAGTGGAGCGATGCGCTAAAAATGTATAAGCAAGCGGCGGTTCAATTAGCCAACCAAAAGCCCTCGCCCCAACAAATTGCCTTACAAATGGAAATCGGCCGGCTTTCATTCTTGACCGACCATTACGCAGATTCCGCCGCGGCATTCAAACAAGTGATGGAGGCACTGGAGCAACCAGACAAATACGGAATCGACGCCGTGGCACACAAAACATTGCTGGGCGACGGCGGCGCCACCTACAACTTGATGGGACAAGTATTTCTTGAAGCCGAACAACCGGAAAACGCCAGAGAGGCGTTTAAACACTTCGACGGAATTCGGCCCGACCCGGACACACTCGCTTTGAATTTGGCCCGTGTCGAACTGGCGGCTGGAAAACCGCAGGCAGCGCTCGACGAACTGCAAAAATATCTCGAGTCCGCCGACCACCAGGCCGACGACGAAAAACATGCTGCCGATGACAAGCAGAACACCGACGATACGCCGGGTGCGGTTCCCTATGAAACGCTCGCCAAGGCGCTTAAGCAACTCAAGCAAGACGATCAATTGATTTCCAAGCTCGAAGCTTTGCATGCCAAGCAGCCCAAGAATATCACGCTCGCGCTGTTCCTCGGCAAACAGTATCTGGCAGCCGGAGCGCTGGAAAAGGCACAGGAGTTACTTGAATCTGCCCGCGCCGAGCGTACTACAGAAAAATCGTATGCCGCACTGGCAGAAGTTTATCGCCGGAACAACCAACTTGAAAAGCTTCTTAAGCTATTGTCGCAAATGCTTGAGAAAACCGGCTCGTTGTCCGTCCTGGGCGACGAAGTCAAACCTTTAATCGAAAATGAAAAGCTGGTTACAGCACTGATCGAAACGGCCCAAAAGCAGCACTCCGCAGCAAAAGATGAGGATTCAAATGCCTTGCGGGCCGCCGGTTTGATTGCCGCTGAAACCAAACGTTGGAAAGATGTTGAAACGCTCTTCAATCTGGCTCTCCAAGCTGATCCGAAATCGGCGAGCGAGTTGTATTTGGTGTGGGGCCTCGGGCTATTTATGGATGAAAAATACGCCGAGGCTGCTGCGATATTCCAGCGCGGCATCGATGCTAAAGCGTTGCCTGAGGATAAACCCGATCTTTATTACTACCTGGCCGGTGCTCTGGAAATGCAAGGCAAAACTGACGAGGCCTTAGCCGCCGCCAAAACCGCCACCGAAAGGCAGCCTAAGAATCCCATTTATTCCGACCGCGCGGCGTGGATTTTGTACCATGCCAAGCGCAATGACGAAGCCGCCAAGGCATATCAAGAAGTTTTGGATAAATTCGATTCCGATTACACCACCGAGGGCGCGCGCGATGCCGTCCGTCAGGCCCGCGGCGCCTTGTCCAATCTCGCCACGCTTACGCATGACACTCCACACGCCGTTGAATGGCTGGAACAGGTGCTCGACGAATTTCCTGACGATCCAGGCGCCAACAACGATTTGGGCTTTCTATGGGCCGAGGAGAATCAGCATCTTCATCGGGCTGAAAAAATGATTCAACTTGCAGTCGAATCTGAGCCCGACAATTATGCCTACCAAGACAGCCTGGGCTGGGTGCTGTTTCGCTTGGGGCGCAATGCCGAAGCTCTGATTCGGTTGCAAAAAGCCGCCGATGTGAAAGAGCCTGATGGCGAAGTGCTGGACCATTTGGCCCAAGTGCACGCCAAGCTAGGTCAAACCGCTGAGGCAAAGACTGCCTGGACCCGCGCGGCCGAGGCCTTTAAGAAAGCGGGCGAACCGGACAAAATGAAAGCGATTCAAGAAAAGCTTGGAACTGAGCCTTCCCAAAAACAAAAAACCGAGTGATGTAAGGACGACACATGGCAGGTCATTCCCATTGGGCCAACATCTCCCGAAAAAAAGCGCTCATTGATAACAAGCGCGGTAAAGTGTGGAGCAAGCTGGCTAAAGCTATCATTGTGGCCGCCAAAATGGGTGGCGGCGATCCCGATGCCAATCTTCGACTGCGCTACGCCGTCGATGCCGCTCGCGCCGTGAGCATGCCCAACGAAAACATCTCGCGGGCCATTAAAACCGGCACCGGCGAATTGCAAAGCGGCACCCTGGAAGAAATTATTTACGAAGGCTATGGTCCTGGCGGCGTGGCCGTGATGTGCGAAATTCTGACCGACAAACGCAACCGCACCGCGCCGGAAATCCGCAAAGTGTTTGAAATTCACGACGGCAAGCTGGGCGCTTCGAACTGCGTAGCCTATATGTTCGAGCGAAAGGGATTGTTCGTTGTTGGCGCGGATAAGACCGATGAGGATCAGTTAATGGAAATTGCCTTGGAAGCGGGGGCCGACGACGTGAAGCAAAGCGGCGACAAGTTCGAGGTCACCTGCGATGCCAACTTATTTGCCAAAGTAGCCGACGCACTGCAAAAAGGCGGTATCACAGCAGAGAGCAGTCAGCTCACTCGTATTCCCACCAATACGGTAAACGTGGACGATCCCGATACCGCCCGGAAGGTGCTTAATTTGATGGAAGCGCTCGACAATCACGACGACGTGCAAAGCGTTTCAGCGAACTTCAATATTCCGGATGAGGCGATGGCGCAGATCGCGGGGTAAGCAGTCGAATAAGCTCTCTACTCATCCCTCATCATGCAGTCTCAAGCAAAATATCTTTATCTTACTCGTGAAAAGTGGGTTTCGACTTGGATTGAAGGTGGTGAAAT
>DASXPQ010000081.1:0-6241 GCA_036493575.1 Pirellulales bacterium | reverse complement strand
GGCGCCCGCGATGCACAGCACTTTCATCTCGCGCACAAAGCCCGCCAGTATTTCGCGCTGCTGGAGCGTCAGCTGAACCCGCTCGTGAACTCCCGCCCAGCGCCGCTGATGCTCCTCGCTGCCATGTCGGGTCAAAAAATCGTGGTAACTCAACCCCTCCGAAAACTTCGCAGCAAAATTAAACATGGCAACACATTCCGTCCTGGTAAAAGCACGATCAATTAACGCCCTTTTCGCTCGTCGCATCATCCGATATGATCCAGCATTCGAGCACGCCTAATTATAGCGCCCCAAGGAGTAGTCACACCCATGTCCGACGAAAAAGTTCACGTTCATTGGCACGAGCACAGCGTTGGCCGCGAAGAGCGCGAGGAGCTTAATAAGCACAAAGGCTGCGTGGTTTGGTTCACGGGCTTAAGTGCCTGTGGCAAAAGCACCATCGGCAATTTAGTCGATCACAAACTGCACTCGATGGGTTGCCGCAGCTTCGTGCTGGACGGCGACAACGTCCGCATGGGCCTGAACGCTTCTCCCGCGTTGCTCAAGGAACGCCACGGCGAAGAATTTGCCAAGCGCTTCGGCCTTGGCTTTTCCGCTCAGGATCGAGAAGAAAATATTCGCCGCATCGGCGCCGTGGCGGAATTGTTTTGTTCCGCCGGCGTGATTGCATTGACGGCGTTCATCAGCCCGTACCGCCGCGATCGTGACGCCGTTCGCGCGCGTCTCAAGCCGGGCGATTTCATCGAAGTGTTTGTCGATGCGCCCATTGAAGTCTGCGAGAAGCGCGATCCCAAGGGCCTCTACAAAAAAGCCCGGGCCGGCGAGCTCAAGGGCTTCACCGGTATCGACGATCCGTATGAGGCACCGGAAAAAGCCGAACTGCATTTGGATGCTAGCAAAAAAGATGCCGAGACCCTGGCCGACGAAGTGATTGCGCATCTACGCAAATCAGGGAAGATCCGCTAGGCATCGCAGCTTTCCATTGGCCGCTGCATGCTTAGCACTGTGGCCCTGAATCGATTCTTAATGTGAACCGTTTTCATAACGGGATTGACATTCTGCGCAACAAAGCGCTACAGTGAATCGAACTCGCAGTCTTGTTAACAACTTGATCAGCAGCGACGATTCGGAAAAGATTTCCGCCGGCCGAACCAACCGGCATAGTCTCGTCAGGATGTCGTCTTAATCGCCCGGCAGCACGGATTTTATTAGTGCACGATCGTTGCGGTACCCAGAACGAACCGCCGCTAGTTCAGGTTTACCATGTCTGTTCACGAAACGTCGCCAGCCGCCGCCGCAAAGCCTGCCGACCATATTGTTCTCTCGACGAAGCTGCACGACGAACAGCGCCGCCGCTTGGCTCGCATTAAGCGCACCATTCGCCGCAAAACCGGAGGAGGCGTGCATGAGCTGAAAGTCGAGATGAACAGCGATACCTTACGCTTGCGCGGTCACTGCTCCAGTTTCTACTGCAAGCAGAAAGCCCAGCACGCCGCCATGGAGTATCTAGTGGGCGAAACGCTGATCAACGAGATTGAAGTCGACGTGATTCCGCGGTAACAACCTACTGGTTGTTGCAGCATCTATCTGGCGTCACTCTGAGACGATCCAACCCGCTGCCGTCATTCAGGCAACCGCTTCCAGCGCACGCTCCCATTGATCCAGCGGAAATTGAATCGCATGCGGCGCCTCTTGCAGCGATTGCGGCGTAACCACCACATGCGCTTGCGCCGCTACTTTGCGCACGTCGGCCGAATCGTCCAAAGCCACCAATACATTGCACTGCGCGTGGCCGCTGAATTGGCCGTCCCCCGGCAAAAACAGCATTTCCACTTCCGGCCGGCCGCCGTCGGTCTTCGGCGAAATGCGACCCGCAATCATGCGCTGTACGGCTTCGGGACGGGCAGCCTGCCCGACAATGCGCACCGCCAGGTCATCCCACGTCCTTTTGATCAGTCCATTGCGGCAGCAAATTAACTTGCCTTTGCGCCATTGGTACCGCGCATTGGGGGCAAGTTTCGGTTTTTCAGGAACGGTCGTTCCAATGGGATGCCACAAATGATACGAATAAGTCCAGCGCATTAACGAATGCAGCCGCAAGCCGGCGCGCCGCAGCCGCCAACCCAAATCATCATCTTCGCCACCCCAGCCGCAAAAGTTTTCATCGAAGCCGTTGACTCGATCAAAATCGTCCCGCCAAATGCTGAAATCGCCGCTCCGCAAACTGCGCGGCTTGGTCGGATGGTGGATGAAATTGTATAGCCGCGATTTAAAGTCCAGAACCTTCAATCGCCGACGCTCTTTGGCGGTTAGTAAGCCGGGAAATTCGCCGTGCCGGATCGAATCAGCCGTAACGTTTTGTGAAATGTTTTGTTCTACCCGTCCACAATCGCCGCTGAAGACCACACCGCGCCGCCGCTGTGCCAAATGCGTCGCCACGTGGTGCGGAGGCAAAATGCAATCGCCATCCAAAAACAGCAAATACGGCGCGCGCGTCGCCCGAGCGCCGGCATTCCGGCAACGGGCGGCCTGAAACGTCAGATGTGGATGCGTGATAAAGCTGACCGGAAAACTCACCCGTCGCCGAAAATCTTCCACCACTTGCCGCGTGTGGTCGGTCGACCCGTCGTCACTCACCACCAATTCCATTTGCGCCGGCAGAACATTACGCTGAGCCGCAATCGACTCCAAAACCAATGCCAGACTGCGCGGCCGCTCATACGTGACCACGCACAGGGCAATTTCCGGCGCAGCTGTCATGTTCGGCCTCGTCGCAATTGGCGTTAGAAAAATAAGCGGCGAATGGTAGTAAATCACTTTGATAGCATCAAGACGGATTCACGCTGCACTGACAGGCTGAACATCTTATTTCGCAGTAGTTTCCAGCTTGATTTCCCGCTACGATTCAGCCGCTCGATGGGCTGCCTACAGCGTTAGAAACACCGCCGCTGACTCAAGCTATTCTCCGCAATGAAGATTTCCGTCATCCTCAGCACGTACAATCAGCCGGCCTGGCTGGAAAAAGCGATTTGGGGCTTTGCCGCGCAAACCCATTCCGATTTTGAACTGGTCATTGCCGATGACGGCTCCCGCGACGACACGCGCCAGACCATCGACCGGCTCCGCTCGGACACCAGTTTGACCATCCGACACGTATGGCACGAAGACCGTGGCTTTCGCAAATGCACGATTTTGAATCGCGCCGTCGTGGAGGCTCAGGCCGACTATCTGGTATTCACCGACGGCGATTGTATTCCGCGCCGCGATTTCCTCGCGCAGCATGCCCACTTTGCTGAACCTGGTTACATCCTCTCCGGCGGAATTGTGCGATTACCCATGGCGCTGAGCCAGGTCATTTCGCGCGACGACATTATTTCCGGTCGCGCCCACAATGTTTTTTGGCTTCGTTCCCAAGGTCTGCCCTGGAGTCTCAAGCTGTTCAAGCTAATTTCCAATCCACGATTGGGCGCATTTCTAGACCGAACGACGACCACGAAATCAACTTGGAACGGAGGCAACTCGTCTACTTGGAAGGAAGGCTTCCTGCGCGTTAACGGCTTCGACGAGCGCATGGAATACGGCGGCGAAGACCGCGAGCTGGGCGAGCGACTCGTCAACCTTGGGTTTCGCAGCAAAAGTCTGCGCTACCGCACGGCGCTGGTCCATTTAGACCATGGCCGCAGTTACGTGCGGAAAGAAGCCCTGGCCCTCAACCAAAAAATACGCCGACAAACCCGCCGCAGTCGATCAGTTTGGACACCGTACGGCATCGAACAGCAAGCACCACCACAATTGACGCGCGCCGCCTGACTAAACCGCCCCCATTGCTTTGCGCACGCCCACGTACGACTGATGCGCCTTCAAACATGTGGCGCGGAAAGCTTCCGGATAACCAACGCCTACCAGCCGCAGCGTCTCCACCTGGCCGAGCTTGAAAATCATATCGCCCGCCGGATACCATGCTTGCCCTGGCCGCACTTCAATTTCAATATGGTCGAAGTGATCCAAATCGGCATACTGCTGCGGCCGAAATTTTGCCCCCGCCTCCACCACCACGCGCCGGTTCGTTAGCCGATACCGTCGCACACTCCATGGCGCCAGCATCCAAAAGAACAAAAACAATCCGATGGGCAGCGTCAGCCCCAGGAACAGCCGGCCGATCGTGAAAATCCAGAAGCCCGCCTTGATTTCATAGAGCCGACCCAAAAACCGACCCAATCCCGTGGCGGCAATGGTCGGCCATTCAATCGTGACGGTCACTTCCCCCAACTGGCTAGGTGCAACGCCGGCAATCGCTTGTTTCATTGTGCTGACTATCTAGAAGGCATTGAGCTGTTCACGGTAAGTCGAAAAACTAACACACGCCGCTGCGGATTGCCAGGGCGGCCCAATACGAAGATATTTGGAATCCCTGCAGGCGAAACAACAATCGCAGTAAAAACCGACGCCAATCAAATATGAACACCTCTAACGAGATCCTTGTCGTCGGCGCTGGCCCCGTCGGTCTGATGATGGCCGCGGAATTACACCGTCACAGAGTCCGCTGCCGACTGATCGAACGCCTGACGAAGTCCGCCCCCTATTGCAAAGCCTTAGGCATCATGCCCCGCACGATGGAGATGTGGGACGATTTAGGCATTGTCCAGCAAGCGCTCTCAGCCGGCATGGGTTTGAAAGGTGCCATCAACGTTGTTAGCGGCGACATCAACCAGCAAGAAAAAATCGGCAGGGCCTTGTCCGACGGCGCTTACGGATTCCTTGCTCTGGCCCAATACGACGCCGAAAGAATTCTGACCGATCATTTGAGCTCAATCGGCGGCCAAATCCAGCGAGGCATCGAACTCGTGGGACTGGAGCAAAACGACTCCGGCGCCCGCGCCACCTTAAAACACGCCGCAGGCAATACCGAAACTGTCGACTGCCAATACGTCATCGGTTGTGATGGCGGCCGCAGCGCCGTACGGCGCGCTCTCAATGTGCCGTTTGAAGGCGAACACTACGAACAAACATTTCTTCTGGTCGATATTGAAATCGATGGCCACTTCGAACGCGGTTACGCCTATCGCATGGTCCTATCGAGCAGGGCAAAATGGTCGGTGGCGGCGCTTGCATTCCCGTCCCTGGCAATCCACGCCGCTACCGCTTTAGCACCGGCGCGCCCGAGCACATGATCCCCGCACAGCTCACGTCCGCCGGGCAGCCCACTACCGGAATTGCAGACGTCGGTCCCACCCTGGAGCAAGCGCAGGAACTTTTAAATTGGTTTTTTCCCGCTGGCGCTAAGGCCAGCAATTTGCGCTGGTCTGCTTTCTATCGTATCAGCCATCGTTTGGCCGCGAATTATCGACTGGGCCGAGTTTTTCTCGCCGGCGATGCTGCCCATTTACATCCGCCGATCGGCGGCCAGGGAATGAATACCGGTCTGCAGGATGCATATAACCTCGCATGGAAAATGGCCCTCGACGTGCAAGGCGTGGCCGCCCCCGACTTGCTCGACAGTTACGAATCGGAACGTCGCCCTATCGGCCAGCAAATTGTCGAACGCACTACCAAGCGCATGAATAGCATGATTGAAGGAAAGATTGACGAGCGCGAACCAATCCGCGAAGACTCGCAACTTTTTTTGAACTATCGCGACTCGGCCTTAGTCGCCAACGATTTAGTTGTGCCGGAAAACACCGTCGGACCGCTAGCCGGCGATCGAGCTCCCGATGTCCACGGCCTTGTGCGCCCTTTCACGCGTCATCAAATCCGCTTATTCGATCTCTTGCGCGGACCTCACCACACGCTGCTGCTCTATACTAGCAGCGCCAATCCAGCCGACGATTGCCAACATTTCGCCGAACTGGCCGCTGCTTTATCCCAGCGATACGGCAGTCGCATCCAAATCTACGCAATCATCCATCCTGACTGCGACGCGCCAGAAATCGAAGGCTTACCAACCGTTGTCGACCGCCAAAACCAATTCGGCCAGTTGTACGGCCCCCAATCCGGCGCTGGCTTTCTCATCCGTCCCGACGGCTACGTTGGCTATCGTGCCGACAAGATCAGCCTGGAACCGTTGAGCAAGTTTCTACCTCGCATCTTTAGAGCTGCTGCGGCGCAATAAAAAGCCCGACGTTCATCGTCGGGCTATCGATACAGCAGCCGGCATTTCTCAGCCATTACCGCCGCGCAAACCGCGCGTCTTCCAGGCCCAGCCGCTTCATCTTCTTGTACAGCGTCGTGCGGTTGATGCCTA
>DASXPQ010000080.1:0-7811 GCA_036493575.1 Pirellulales bacterium | reverse complement strand
TTGCCGACGCCATCAAAGCCGATGACTCCGACGCCGCCAAGACTGCCCAGCGTTATACAGAGCAAGCGCAGACGTACTGGAAAGCCTTGCTGGAAAAAGCGAACGCGGAGTAATCCTGCCGGCGTTTGCTACTGGTCTTCGCCCGTGGAACTTTCGGGGACCGCGATACTTTCGTGCCCTGTTGCACCGTTCCCCTCGGCGCCATTGCCACTGGCCAAGCTTTCGGTCACCGGATTTGCACCATCCACTAGCATCGTATCTACACCGTTGCCATTGAGGCTCAGTGCCGAACCGAGCGCCAAATCGCCCACAACTGCGGCAGCGGGCTGGATCCCTAACAGTCGCTCCTGTACGCGGAAAGGCACTTCTCCATCGGCCACCGGACGTCGTGTGAACGAGCAATCGGGTTGCAGCACCCGCGCTTTGATGTTGTCCTTCAAATAAGCGGGCACAATTTCATGCAAAATACGGTCGCGCAAATCCTCTTGTTCCACCGGGAACATCACTTCCACCCGGCGGTAAAAGTTGCGCGGCATCCAGTCAGCACTGGACAGAAACACTTTGGCGTCCGAATCGGGTCCGAAAACGTATATCCGGCTGTGTTCCAGGAACCGATCGACAATGCTCCGCACCCGAATGTTGTCGGAAATGCCTGGTACGCCGGGCCGCAAGCAGCACACGCCCCGATCGACAATGTCGATGGGCACGCCGGCCTGGCTGGCGCGATACAGCGATTCGATCACCCGGTGATCGACAATCGCATTCACCTTGGCGAAAATTCTGGATGGCTTGCCTTCCGTCGCCCGCTGCGTTTGCTCCTCGATTAATTGCAACGTGCGGCGGTGCAAATCGGTGGGAGCTACCACCAGCTTGCGCCATTGATGCCCTTGCGAATAACCCGTGAGCAAGTTGAACAAGGCGGAGGCGTCGGTGCAGATATCTTCGTCGGACGTGAACAAGCCCAGGTCAGTGTACACCAGCGCGGTAACCTGATTGTAATTGCCCGTGCCCAGGTGCACGTAGCGCTTTAGCGAGTTTCCTTCCTGCCGTACGACCAACGATAATTTGCAGTGCGTTTTCCAATCTAAGAATCCGAACACCACGTGCACGCCGGCACGTTCCAACTGGCGAGCCCAGGAAACGTTGTTCGCCTCATCGAACCGTGCTTTTAATTCCACCAGCGCCGTCACGTGCTTGCCGTTGTCGGCCGCTTGGATCAACGCCCGCGTAATCGGCGAGTCGCCGCTGGTGCGATACAAAGTTTGCTTGATGGCCAACACTTTCGGATCGTTGGCAGCTTTGGTGACGAAATCGCTGACGGCATCGAACGAATCGTACGGATGATGCACCAAAATATCACGACGGGCAATCGTGGCGAACAAATCATCCCTGCGCCGCAGCCCACGCGGCATTTGTGGCGAAAACGGCGGATCGCGCAGCTGCTCTCGATCCGAGAGCTTCATCAATTCCATCATGGCCGACAGGTCCAGCGGCCCAGGAATGCGGTAAACCTCGCTGTAGCCTTCGGGTGAGTTATCGCGGATAGTTTCCTCGTCAATAATCATCCGGCTAAGCTCTGCATTTCCGCCGGCGGAAACCTCCAACCGCACCGCCTCGCCGCGCTGCCGGGTTTTGAGCCGATCTTCGATCAGCCGCAGCATGTCATCCGATTCTTGCTCTAAGAGATCGATATCGCTGTCACGGGTAATCCGGAACGTGGTCCAGGAAAGCACGTCGAACCCGCCAAAGAGTTCCGGCAATCGGGCCGAAACCAAATCTTCCAATAGAATAAACTGCGCGTCGTCACTGTTGCCTAGCGGCACAAGCCGCGGCAACACTTGCGGAACTTGTACGACCGCGAACAATTGCTTGGGTCCCAAACCACGCCGACGTTCGAGCATCGCGGCCAAGTAAAGTCCACGATTGTGATACCGCGGGCTGGGATGAGCCGGATCGACTGCCATCGGCGTCAGAATGGGTAATGCCCGTTCGCGGAAGAACCGATCCAATGCCGCTTCCTGTTCCGCATTCAATTCGTTGGGCGACAGCAGTCGAATCCCTTCACGCAACAGCGCCGGCCGAACCGCTTCGTTCCAGCAGCGATATTGCGCCGCCACCAGCTCCTGCGTGCGCTTGGTAATCTTCTGCAATTGGGCAATCGCGCGCAGGCCATCCGGGCTGTAATCCTGCGGTGCGCCGTCGCCGAATGCCTGTTCCCGCAAGCCCGCCACCCGGACCATAAAGAATTCGTCCAAGTTCGAACTGAAGATCGCCAGAAACTTCACCCGCTCTAATAGCGGAGTGCGCTCGTCTTCCGCCTCCTCAAGCACGCGGGCATTAAACTCCAGCCAGCTAAGCTCGCGGTTGATGAATAAGTCAGGCGGGAAGCTTTGTTCGTACACAACGACCTCGGTTAATTGGGAACCGCTGGTGCACAATCGGTGCCCATCGAGCCGGCGATTCAACTCCACCCTCCTTAATCTTACGAGCCCTACCCCGCCGAAGGAATGGCCCGCTATGCACTGCGGCATTCTGCCGTATTATGAAAAGGTTAGCATTTCGCCACGCCACAGGGCGAATGCTGGTTTCGGGGCCTAAAATCAAGCGAAACTGCGTGTTCATGCCCGACGATTGGCAATCGCTGTACCCGTTCACCTCGCACGAACTGCGCTTGGACGGCCAGCGCTATCACTACCTCGACGAAGGCCAAGGCGCCCCGCTGCTGTTGGTCCACGGCAACCCAACCTGGTCGTTTTATTGGCGCGAATTGATCTCCGCCTTACGCAACCACCATCGAGTCATTGTGCCCGATCACATGGGTTGTGGTTTGAGCGATAAGCCGCAGCGGTATCCCTACCGACTGGGCCAGCATGTCGAAAACCTTAGCCGGCTCATCGGATCGCTCAATTTAGAAAATGTCACCTTGGTGGCGCACGATTGGGGCGGCGCAATCGGCGCGGGAGCAGCGCTACAGTCGCCGCAGCGTTTCAGCCGTTTCGTGATGATGAATACGGCCGCCTTCCGCTCGCCGCATATCCCTTGGCAAATTCGCCTGGCTCGCACTCCTCTTTTGGGCACGATGGCCATCCGCGGTGGAAATGCTTTTTTACGCGCGGCTCTCCGGACAGCTCTGGAAAAGCTAGAAAACATGACGCCCACCGTCCGCGCCGGCTATTTGTCCCCGTACAATTCATGGACGAGCCGCGTGGCCGTCGATCGGTTCGTGAAAGACATTCCACGGACTCCACGACACCCCAGCTACGAAACACTGTTGCGAATTGAAAACGGCTTGCCGTCACTGGCCGATCGCCCCTGGCTCCTGCTGTGGGGCATGCGCGATTGGTGCTTTCACGAGTGGTATTTACAGCGGTTTTTAAATTTCATTCCTCAGGCCGAGGTGCAACGCCTGCACAATGCAGGACATTGGCTCGTGGAAGACGAGCCGACGGAAGTAATCGCCCGAATTAGTCAGTTTCTTTCGCGAACTGCAAACGTTCAAAAATCAAATCGCCCCGCATTGCTATCGGATCGCAAATAAGTATGACCGCCGAATTCCACGTCCGAGTATCGAAGGATTTTTTGGTGTTCAGTGCCGCGCATTTTATCACCATTGGCGAAAACATCTGCGAACGGCTGCACGGACACAATTATCGTGTGGCCGCTGAAGTGTTTGGGCCCCTGGATCAGCAGCAGTGCGTAATCGACTTCATCGCGCTCCGCGACGCCCTGCAGGAAATTGTTCGGGGCCTCGATCATTACGTTCTTTTGCCGACGCATCATCCGCAAATTCGAGTCGCCGCGGACGAGAAAAATGTGACAGCTACATTCCAAGATCGCCATTGGTCATTTCCACGCGGCGATTGCATCCTGCTGCCCGTCTCTAACACTACGGCGGAAAAATTGGCCGAATACATCGGCCATCAGTTGCTTGACGATCTCGAGCGCCGCGGCCTGCCACATCCCTCACGGCTGCGCGTGGAAGTGGATGAGTGCTACGGCCAAATTGGCGTTTGCGAATTGACCGGCGACCATCGCTGATTTGCTTGCACACAAGTGCTGCGATAGCACCCCGGTTTGCATAATCGTTTAAGATTGCCAGCGGCGTTGGTCGATAACGCCAGCGAATCGTTGGATTGTCGTTCTGATTTTCAAGCCGAATCCGCTCGAAAACGCATGCTGGCGGCATGAACGGCCCCGTTGGTCCGCAAAAAGTTATGGCAAACATTTCAGGCCTTCACAAAGCTGCTGTCATGCTTACCAGTCTTCCCGAAAGGGAAGCCGCTTTGCTGTTGGCAAAGCTTGGTCCCAAACAGGTAAACGTGGTCTTGAACGAAATCGCGAAACTTGGGCCAACCGACGTCGCAGAGCAAGCGGGCATTGTGAATGAACTTGCCAATGCAATTCCTTCGCCGTTTGTCATTGGTTCTGGAAAGCAAGTTGTCCTCGACCGGCTGCGGCGACAAATCGGTTCAGTTCCTTTTGGATTTCTACATCAGCTCGACAATCAAAGCCTGCTAGCATTACTGGTCGACGAACAGCCGCAAACCATTGCCGTGGTCGCCTGTCATCTACGGCCAATTCAACGGGCCGACATCGTTGCCGGCCTGCCGCCCGAGCAGCAATTGGCAGTCATTCGCCGCATTGCAAACATGTCAGAAACCAGCCCGGCACTTATTCGTGATATCGAAAAAGGATTGGCCGACAGCGTTCTGAACCAGCGGCGCGAAAATGTCGGCGGCATTAACTGTGTCGCCGAAATCTTTAGCTTCATCGATCGCCAAGCTGCTGAAGGACTTCTGGAGCGATTGGCGTACCAAGACGCCACGCTTGCAGACGAGCTTCGCGCTCGCTTGCTGCCAAAAGGTAACACTCCGGCCGTGAAAAATGCGGGCCAAGCTTCACCACAATCGACGTCGGGTCCACGACCTGCTCGAGCCGCATAATCGGCATTTCTTCTCACTGCTCCGCAGCGTCTTGTCGGGGCACCGGCTACCATCCGTCGCGGCGCTTTGATAACATGCGCCGTCATGGCTGAAACCCCCATGATGCGACAGTATCAAGACGCAAAGATGGCGTGCCCCGACGCGCTCTTGCTGTTCCGCATGGGCGATTTCTACGAGCTGTTCTCCGAAGACGCTCGCACCGCGGCCCGGCTTCTGGGGCTGGCGCTAACCAGTCGCGATAAAAGCGAAAACGCCGTTCCCATGGCCGGCTTTCCGCACCATCAACTGGAAAGCTATTTGGCAAAATTGGTCTCGCTGGGCATGCGAGTCGCAATTTGCGATCAAGTGGAAGATGCCCGCCAGGCAAAGGGTTTAGTTAAGCGCGAAGTCACTCGCGTAGTAACGCCCGGCACGCTTACCGACGATGCCCTGCTCGATCCGCGGGAAAGCAATTATCTAGCGGCCTTGGTGGCCGACAGCGGCCGTGTTACATCGAACGGCAAATCCAATAACGGCGTCCACAATTCTGCTGCAAAAAGCGATGGCTTCGTCGGCCTAGCATGGGTGGAACTCTCGACCGGTCGTTTTCAAGCAGCCGTGTTTCCGCGATCAGCCGTGGCCGACCAACTTGCTTGCCTCAATCCCGCGGAGTGCTTGATCGAAGAGGAAGTCGGATTTTTCCACGGCGCACCCTCGAACGCGCAATCGCAAGAAAAAACGCTATTCACTCAACGTCCCGCCTGGGCGTTTTCGCTATCAACGGCAACGCAAACCCTGTCAAAGCAGTTTGGCACCGCCACGCTGGATGGTTTTGGATTCGATGCCGATCGCGACGCACTGGCCCTGCGCGCCGCCGGCGCCATTCTCGATTACCTAGTCGAAACCCAAAAAACCTCGCTGGCACATTTAGATCGACTGTTCCCCTACCACACCGGCCAAACGCTGGAAATCGATCAGGCCAGCCGCCGCAGCCTAGAAATCACGCGCACCATGCGTGACGGCCGTCGCGAGGGGACTTTGCTCGACGTGCTCGACCGAACAATGACGCCCATGGGTTCGCGCTTGCTGGCCGATTGGGTGGCCAACCCACTGGCAGAATTAGCGCCCATCAATGACCGCCTCGACGCCGTGGCCGAACTGGCGGCCGATCCGCGCCTGACCGACGATCTTCGCGAAAAGCTCCGCGGCATCTACGACATTCAGCGTCTGCTCGCCCGCATCACCACCGGTCGTGCCAGTCCGCGCGATTTAAGCCACGTCGGCCAAACCTTGGCAGCTTTGCCCGCCATTAAAGCCAAACTCACCGGCCGCCGCAGCGCGCTGTTGACGAGTTTGGAAGCAGAAGTCGATTTGTGTCCCGACATCCGCGGCCGGCTGGAAGCAGCTCTAGTGGAGAACTGTCCGCTTCAAACCCGCGACGGCGGCATCATCCGCGCTGGTTTCAACACGGAGCTCGACAGTCTCCGCGAACTCGCCGCCGGCGGCAAACAATGGATCGCTCGCTACCAGGCGGAGGAAGCCACTCGCACCGGCATCACCAATCTCAAGGTCGGGTTCAATAAAGTCTTCGGCTACTACATTGAAGTCACCAACAGCCACGGCCACAAAATTCCGGAAAACTACATCCGCAAGCAAACCGTCAAAAACGCCGAGCGCTACATCACGCCGGAATTGAAAGAGTACGAGGAAAAAGTACTAACCGCCGACGAACGGTCCAAAGAATTGGAATTCGAGCTATTCGTTGTGCTCCGCCAGTTTGTTGCCGACCAAGTGCGAAGGCTGCAAATGACGGCCGCGGCCCTGGCCCAGTTAGACGTGCTCTTAGGCCTGGCCGATTTAGCCCGCTCGCGAAATTATTGTCGGCCCAACTTGGTCGATGAGCCGATCCTTTCCATCCGCGATGGCCGCCATCCCGTGCTCGACAGTCTCATGCCCGACGGCTCTTTTGTGCCCAACGATACGCTGTCGTCCACAGACGAAGGACTGATCCTGCTGATCACGGGTCCCAACATGGCCGGCAAAAGCACCTATATCCGCCAGGTGGCGCTGATTACGCTGATGGCACAAATTGGCAGTTTCATCCCTGCCCGTGAAGCCACGCTCGGCTTGGCCGATCGTATTTTCGCCCGTGTCGGAGCCAGCGACGAACTCATCCGCGGCCAGAGTACCTTCATGGTGGAAATGACCGAAACCGCCCGCATCTTGAACACCGCCACGCCGCGCAGCCTTGTCATCCTGGACGAAATCGGCCGCGGCACCAGCACTTACGACGGCGTGTCGCTGGCCTGGGCGGTGGTGGAATATCTGCACGATCATCTGGGCTGCCGCACGCTGTTCGCCACGCACTATCACGAACTGACCGAGCTGGCCAAAACGCTTTCCAGCGTACGCAATCTGAACGTGGCCGTCCGCGAATGGGAAGATCAGGTTGTATTCCTGCACAAAATTGTCGACGGCGCAGCCGACAAAAGTTACGGCATCCACGTGGCTCGCCTGGCCGGCGTGCCGACAGAAGTAAACCAACGGGCCAAGCAAATTTTGGCCCGATTGGAGCAGGAGCATTTGGACGCCGATGGCCGCCCAAAAATCGGCCGCCGCGGCAAAGCCACACGGTTGGGCGATTTACAATTGACCCTCTTCGCCGCCGAGCCGCACCCAATTATCGAAAAGCTCCGCACCCTGGAATTGAACGACCTGGCGCCCCTGGCGGCCCTGCAGTTACTGCACGAGTGGCAAGCGGAAGTTCAGGAGTCTGTGCAGGCAAAACCTCGATAAGCCGGGGTAGCGGGCCTGAGGCGGCATTCTCGGCCTATGCCCGAATTAACTGCTAATTTCAGGCATTTTGTGCCGCCGCTTGGTATCATAGGT